>NZ_JBPJSP010000019.1:27041-123877 GCF_051225715.1 Azospirillum sp. ST 5-10 | reverse complement strand
CGTCGTCGGCCCCCAGCACGATGTACTGCGCCGACCCGTCGCCCGTCACCACCTGGCTGCCCGCCCCGCCGGTCACCCGCACCGCGCCGACGACGGCGGCGAACGCCACGTCGTCCAGCTCGATCACCGTCCCCGACGGCAGGCCCGTGGCGTCGATCACCAGCGCCTCGCGGGCGCTGCCGCCGGTCGGCGTGCCGCCGGTGATGCGCAGGGTCCCGGCCACGGTGGCGGTGCCGTCGGCCACCGTCGGCACGATGGTGCGCACGGTGAGCTGGGCGTCGGTCGGCAGCGCGCCGAGGAAGCTCGCGCCCACCCCGGTCATCGCCCCCTGCTCGGCGGGCTGGCCGGTGGTGCGCGCCTGGATCGCCTGGATGAGGCCAGCGAGCGCGTCGGCCGGGGTCCGCGTGCCGGAGGTGCCCTCCATCCGCAGGCCGACGCCGGTGGGCACGCTGGCGGCCAGAGTGGTCGCGCCGGTGGCGGCGTCGCACACCAGCGGAACGTCGGCCTGGGGGGTGGTGCCGACCTGCTCGGCGCGGTCGGCCGTCACCACGGGAATGTCGAGGATCTCCACCACCACGCCGGTGCTGGTGGTGAGGCGCCGCTGCTCGACGGTGACGCCGTCCACGGTGGTGTTGGTGGTGCTGGCGTCGACCACCGTGACCTGGTTGCCGAGGACCGGCGTCGTCACCGTGGTCGAGCCGCCGTTGCCGCCGTTGCCGCCGTCTCCGCCATTGCCGCCGTTCCCACCGTTGCCGCCGTCGGGTGGCGGGACGGTGGTGTCGGTCAGAACCACGTCGTTGCCGTCGTCGCCGACATAGCTGATCTGGTAGGTCCGGTCGCCGTTCGTGACGGTGGCGCCTTCGGCGAGGCCGCTGAACGTCCCGATCACGGGATCGCTGCCGTCGTTGGCGATCAGGACGAACGTCGCCCCGGTGGTTGATGTGAAGCCGAAGCTCGCGGAGAGGGTCGCGCCGGTGACGTCGACCGCGCCGGTGACGGCGACCTGATCGTAGAGGGTGCCGGCGGTGGTGCCGTCGATCTCCATGGACAGGGTCGAACCGGCGGCGAGCGACAGGTCGCCGGTGGCGATCCGCCCCGGGCTGTCGCCGGGCGAGAGCGTGCCGCCGGAGGCGACGCCGACGGCACCGGAGATGCTGCCCGAACCGCCGAGCGTGGCGCCGGAGGCGACGTCGACGGCACCGCCGCCGGACAGCGCGCCCGTCACCGACAGCCGCCCGCCGGAAACGGTCGTCGTGCCGGTGAAGTTGGCGTTGCTGCCGGAGATCACCAGGGTGCCGTCCCCCGCCTTGGCGAGCGTGCCGTCGCCGGCGATGGCGTCGGCGCCGGCGATGGTGCGGGTGAGGCCGGTGCCGACGCTCAGGGTCGTCGTGCCGGTGCCGTCCAGGTACATCACCGTGCCGTGGGCCTGGCCGGCGGTGGCGCCACCCGCGCCCGTCGTGGTTCCGCCGGTGACCGAATAGGTGCCGGTGAAGTCGCTGTCGGTGATGGTGAGGCTGCCGCCGGACCGCACGAAGACCGCGCCGCCCAGCGCCGCTCCGCCGCCGCCGGCGCTGCCGGCGCCGGTGCCGCCCTGGCCGCCGAAGGTGCCGCCGGCCCCGCCGGCCGTGGCCCCGCCACCACCGCCGCCGCCGAACCCACCGGCCCCTCCCGCCGCGGTGCTCCCGCCGCCGCCACCGCCGCCGAATCCGCCGGTGCCACCGGTGGAGGAGCCGCCGCCGCCGCCGAAGGCCCCGCCGGTGCCGCCCGTCCCGCCGTCACCGCTGCCGCCGCCGCCGCCGCCGAAGCCGCCGGCCCCGCCCGCACCGGCGCCGGTGCCGCCGCCGCCGCCGCCGCCGAACAGGCCACCCGCACCGCCGGCGCCGCCCGGCGGCCCGGCGCCGCCGCCGCCGCCGCCGCCCTGGTCGCCGTCGGCATCGCCGCCGGCATCGCCGCCGGACGAGCCGCCGGACGAGCCGCCGAAGCCCGAGTTGGCGCCGCCGCCGTTGCCACCGTCGTAGAACCCCGCGGTGCCCGAGCCGGTGTCCCCGCCGCCGCCGCCACCGCCGCCGCCTTCGCCGCCGTAGCCGCCGCCGCCGAACAGCCCGGCACCGCCGCCACCGCCGCGCGAGCCCGCGCCGCCGACGCCGACGCCGCCGGTCAGACCGGCGAGATCCGGGCCGAGCAGCCCGCCGCCGCCGCCGCCGCCGGCACCGTCCGCCGCGCTCCCCCCGGTGCCGCCGGCGCCCCCCGGGCCGCCGCCGCCGCCGCCGCCCTGGCCGGCGACCCCGCTGCCGCCGGCTCCGCCGGTGGCGGCCGCGTCGGCAACGGTCACGCCGTTGAGTTGGACGTTGGCGCCGGAGTTCACGAGGATCGCCGCGCCGGCACCCAGCCCGCCGCCGCCACCGGCGCCACCCCCGCCGGCACCGCCCTGGGCGAACGCGTTGTCGATCGTCAGGTTGGAGATCGTCACCGTGCCGGCATGGACGTAGAACACGCGCGTCAGGTCGCCGGCGTCGATGGTGTGTCCGCCGCCATCGATCGTCATGCTCACCATGAGCGGCAGCAGCTTGGCCCCGTTGAGGTCGATGTCGGCGGTCAGGACGATGTTGGAATCGCCGCCACCGTTGGCCACAACGATTGCGTTGGCCAGTTCCGTGGTGTTCGAGACGTTGACGGTCATCGACCGGTCTCCGGTTCACAGGTCGCCTGGGGAGCAGCCGGCCTTCACATCGTCCGGATCGAGACGAGTATATATTCCGCCGCTGTCGGCTGATATTGGCCGATGACTGGCTGTGTACCGTTTGGAACCGAACTGTGCAAGCGTTGCAATGTAACGTTTGGAAAAGATCACATGCTGATTGTTGGTGGAATTTGCTGAATTCTGACACATGACGCCACAACCGGAGACGGCGTCGGTCCGTTCGCATCGGATGGTTGTGCGCGCGACGTCGGCCGGGCCTGAACCCGCCGCTCACCCTTGCGGTGCGGGATCGTCAGCGCCCGCGGATGGGCGGCGCGGCGCAGGACCCGGCGGTGATGGGGGCTCGTCGGCGCCATGGCGGCGGAGGGCGTGCCCGATCGTCCGTTGAACAGGATCATCGCGTCCGGAAGAGGGGCCGGGTGCTCCGGCGGCGGGACCATCGTCGTTTGAGATGGTCCCTGTGTCCCGGACAGTCGGAAAAGCTTGGCATGCCCTCTGGTTGCTAGATCTCCTCCTCCAACCCTCCCTTCCTTCTCGATGAGTCATAGGCACGCTGCGCTCTTTCCAGCGCGGAGCCGTTGGCGAGCGACCAGTTGTAAAGGGCAGCAAAGGGTTCGCGTAGCGAGCAGCCAAGAGCGGTGATCGTGTACTCGACGCCGATCGGCTGCGTCGGCAGGACTTTGCGACTGACGAGGCCGTTGCGCTCCAGACGCTTCAATGCCTCAGACAAAGCCTTGTGGGTGATGCCGTCGAGACGGCGCTTGAGGTCGTTGAACCGCGCCGGCTGCGTGCAGAGGACGCTCAGGATCAGCACCGTCCACTTGTTGGCGATGTGTTCGAGGATGGGCCGCGTCGCGGTGACGTCAAGCGGCAGTTCGAGCACGTCTTTGGACATGGGTATACGCCTCGATATCTGAGCACCATCTGGTGCGTTCTTGTGATTAGATAGAGGAATGATACCTGTTCGTCATCACCAGCGATGTGAGGACGTATGAGCAGGCTTTCAGGAAAAATCGCCGTCGTCGTCGGTGGCCAGGGCGGCATCGGTGGCGCCATCGCGGAGCGGTTCGCGGCGGAAGGCGCCACCGTTTACGCCACCAGTCGTCGCGCCGAAGAGGGGGAGGTCGAGCTTGGGGCCGGCAGGCTGCGCGCGCGCCGCGTCGATGCCGCCGATCTGACGGCGCTCGCCGCCTTCTTCGAGGCGGTGAGCAGCGAGGCCGGACGGGTGGACGTGCTCGCCGTCAACGCCGGCATCTCCGAGTTTGCGACCCTCGACGACATCAGCGAGGATCATTTCGACCGGACCTTCGACCTCAACGTGCGCGCGCTGCTGTTTGCCGCCAAGGCTGCGACGGCGATCATGCCGGATGGTGGCTCGATCGTGTTGGTGGGCTCGATCGCCGACGCGATCGGCACCAAAGGCTATGGCGTCTACGGGGCGACCAAGGCCGCCGTACGCTCGTTCGCGCGGACCTGGGCCAACGAACTGGCGCCCCGCAACATCCGCGTCAACGTCGTGGCACCGGGACCAACCGACACCGCCATGATGGCGGCGGCGTCCGACGAGGTGCGCGAGACGCTGACGAAGCTGATCCCGCTCGGCCGTATGGGTCGTGCCGACGAAGTGGCCTCGGCCGCGCTGTTCCTCGCCAGCGACCAAAGCAGCTTCATCACCGGGGCCGAGCTGCCGGTCGACGGCGGCATGGCGCAGGTCTGATCTGCGCCGCCTGCCGAACGGCATGGCGCGGCCCTCGCAGCCGCCCGGCATCCTCGGCATGGCCAGCTTCACCGCCTGGAGCAAGATCGCTTTCGGCCGATCCGGCCAAAGGCGATCTTGCTCTGGTGGGGACTGACCGCGTTGCGGACGTGATCCGCGGAAGCGGCCATGACGGTTCTTACTGAACGTCGAATGGTGCGTCACGCAGCTCGCCCAGGTCGATCGGCCGGCCTATTCGCCACGGAATAGGATCGTCGGGGATCATCGCGCCCAATGCTCGCCAGCCCGCACCCTTGCCGCCTCGCCGCTGCTCGGCCGACATGGCTGCTGCTCCTGATCCGTCGAAGCGGGAACCCGTCAAAGGCGCACATTGGCTCACCCGGCATTTTTCAGCAGCCCCGGCCGTTTGACGGCCGCGCTGGAGGCTGTCCGGCAACCCACACCGGTGATGGGCTTCCGGACACACAGTTTGTCGGACGGGTTCCCGGACAGACTTCGAGGTCATTCGGAACCCATCCCGTCCGCTCCTGGCGCAAAGCGGACGCGCGGCCGCCGCCCTACCGCTCGCCCTTGCGGTACGGGATCATCAGCGCCCGCGGGTAGGCGGCGCGGCGCGACATGACCACCAGGGCCAGGATGCTGAGGAGGTAGGGCAGCATCAGGAAGAGCTGGTAGGGCAGCGCGCCGCCGGCGATCTGCTGCAGGCGGAGCTGGAAGGCGTCGAAGGCGGCGAACAGCAGCGCCCCCAGCAGCGCCTTGCCGGGCCGCCAGGAGGCGAAGACGACCAGCGCGATGCAGATCCAGCCGCGGCCGTTGACCATGTTGAAGAAGAAGGCGTTGAAGGCGGACAAGGTGAGGAAGGCGCCGCCCAGCGCCATCAGCGCGCTGCCGGCGACCACGGCGCCCATGCGCACGGCGGTCACCGACAGGCCCTGCGCCTCGGCCGCCGCCGGATTCTCGCCGACCAGGCGCACCGCCAGGCCCGCCGGCGTGCGGTAGAGCACCCAGGCGACCACGCCGACCAGCGCGAAGGCGGCGTAGGTCAGCGGCGTCTGCGCCAGCAGGCCCGGCAGCGCCAGCGGCTGGAACGGCTCCACCGTCGGCGGCGTGGTGGCCTGGGGCAGGACGAGGCGGTAGACGAAATAGGACAGGCTGGTGCCCAGCAGGGTCACGCCGATGCCGGTGACGTGCTGCGACAGGCCGAGCGGCACCGTCAGCACGGCGTGCAGCAGGCCGAGCAGCGCCCCGCAGGCGGCCGCCGCGAGGACGCCGGTCCACAGGTCGGCGCCCTGGTAGACGGCCAGCCAGCCGGCCATGGCGCCCAAGGTCATGATCCCCTCGATGCCGAGGTTCAGCACGCCGGCGCGTTCGCACACCAGCTCGCCGAGCGTGCCGAGGATGTAGGGGCTGGCGATGCGCAGCACCGCGGTCCAGAAGGCGGCGGAGACGAGGACGTCGAGGATCTCGGCCATGGCTCAGCCCCGCCGCAGCCGGTAGCGCGCCAGCAGCCCGGCGACCAGCATGCACAGCAGGCTGGTGGCGACGAGCACGTCGGCGATGTAGTTGGGGACGGCGGCGGCCCGGCTCATGGCGTCGGCGCCGACGAAGACGGCGGCGATGAAGAGGGCGCCGGCCACCACCGCCAGCGGGTGCAACTGGGCCAGCATGGCGACGACGATGCCGCTGTAGCCGAAGCCCGGCGACAGGTCGAGGGTCAGGTAGCCCTTCAATCCCGCCACCTCCACCGCGCCGGCCAGCCCGGCCAGCCCGCCCGACAGCAGCGCCGTGCGCAGCAGCACCCGCGGCACCGCCATGCCGGCGAAGGCGGCGGCGCCGGGGTTGGCGCCGACCGCGCGCGCCTCGTAGCCCCACACCGTGCGGGTGTCGACGAACCACAGCAGCAGCGCCAGCCCGAGCGCCAGCAGCAGCCCGGCGTGCAGGCGCGTGCGCTCCACCAGCTTGGGCAGCTCGGCCGCCGGCAGCACCGGCGCCGACTGCGGCCAGCCCATGCCCATGGGGTCCTTCAGCGCCCCCTCCAGCAGCATCGACACGATTAGCAGGACGACGAAGTTGAGGAGCAGGGTGGTCACCACCTCGTCGACGCCGAAGCGCACCTTGAGCACCGCCGGCCCGAGCAGGGTGAGGCCGCCGGCCGCCGCCCCGGCGACCAGCACCAGCGGCCCGAGCAGCCAGCCCGGCAGGTCGAGCAGGCCGCCGCCGAGCACCACCGCCGCCAGCGCCCCCATGTAGAGCTGCCCCTCGGCGCCGATGTTCCACAGCCGGGCGCGGAAGGCGACGGCGACCGCCAGCCCGGTGAAGACGAGCGGGGTCGCCCGGGTGAGCGTCTCGGTCAGCGCGAAGCGCGAGCCGACGGCGCCGTCGACCAGCAGGGCGTAGGCGTGCAGCACCGGCGCGCCGCTCCATGCCAGCAGGCCGGCGCACAGCAGCAGCGCCGCCGCGACGGCGCCGGCCGGCGCCAGCAGGCGGGCGGGCAGGGGGATGTGGGACCGCGCCTCAAGCCGCATCGACGATCTCCGGCAGGACCTCCCAGTGCCCGGCCATCAGCAGGCCGAGCTGGGGCACCGACACCGCCCCGTGGGGCAGGGGCGGCGTCAGGCGCCCGTGGTACATCACCGCCACCACGTCGGCCAGCGCCAGGATCTCGTCGAGGTCCTCGGAGATCAGCAGCACGCCCGCCCCGGCCGCCCGCGCCTCCAGCAGCCGGCCGTGGACGTAGGACACGGCGCCGACGTCGAGGCCGCGGGTGGGCTGGCTGGCGAGGATCAGCGACGGCCCGTGCGCCAGGGTGCGCCCGAGGATCAGCTTCTGCATGTTGCCGCCGGACAAGAGCTGGGTGCGGGCGTCGGGGCCGGGGCAGCGCACGTCGAAGGCGGCGATGGTCTCGGCGGCGTAGCGCCGCGCCGCCTCGCGGCGCAGGATGCCGAAGCGGGAGAAGGCGGGGTCGCGGTAGCGCTCGGCGATCAGGTTCTCCCACACGCTCATGGCGCCGACCAGGCCGGTGGCGTGGCGGTCCTCGGGGATGCGGGCGACGCCGCGGCGGACCATGGCGGCGGGGTCGGGCGCCGTCACCCGGTCGCCGAGCAGCGCCATGCTCCCGCCGTCGGGGGCGAGGGTGCCGGCGACCAGCTCGGCCAGCGCCGCCTGGCCGTTGCCCGAGACGCCGGCGATGCCGACCACCTGGTGGCGGCGCACCGTCAGGTCGACCCGGTCGAGCAGCGGCCGGCCGTGGCCGGACGCGACCGTGACGCCGTCCAGGGTCAGCACCGCGGCGCCGGGCGGCAGGGCGGCCGGGGTGGGCGGCTTGACGGCACGGCCGACCATCAGCTCGGCCAGCTCGTGGCGGTCGGTGCCCGACGTCGCCCGCGTGGCGACGAGACGGCCGGCGCGCAGCACCGCCACGGTGTCGCTGACGGCGAAGACCTCGTTCATCTTGTGGCTGATGAAGACGACCGCCAGGCCCTCGGCGGTGAGGCGGCGCAGGGTCTCGAACAGGCCCGCCGCCTCCTGGGGGGTCAGCACCGCCGTCGGCTCGTCGAGGATCAGCACGCGGGCGTCGCGGTAGAGCGCCTTCAGGATCTCCACCCGCTGCCGCTCGCCGACCGACAGCGCTCCCACCGCCGCGTCGGGGTCGACCGCCAGGCCGAAGCGCTCGGCCAGCGCCGCCAGCCGGCGCCGGCCCTTGGCCGCGTCGCGCCAGGGCCGCCACAGCGGCTCGGTGCCCGCCGTCACGTTGTCGAGCACCGAGAGGTTGTCGGCCAGGGTGAAGTGCTGGTGCACCATGCCGATGCCGGCCTCCAGCGCCGCGCGCGGCGAGCCCGGGGGCAGGGGGCGGCCGAACGCCTCGACGGTCCCGGAATCGGCGACGTAGTGGCCGAACAGGATGTTCATCAGGGTCGTCTTGCCGGCGCCGTTCTCGCCGAGCAGCGCCAGCACCTCGCCGGCGCGCAGGGTCAGCGAGATGCCGTCGTTGGCGAGCAGGGTGCCGAAGCGCTTGGTGATGCCATCGAGGCGGAGCGCGATGGGCGGTGCGGGGTGAGGCATAATGGAACAGCGTCATGCTGACGGGATTTGTCCGAGTAAAAAACATGAAGATTGAAAGATGATAAGATTAAAATCTTTCAATCTTCGTGTTTTCGATCCGCACCCGCCCTTACATCGTCGACTTCGGTTCGGAATCGTCCACCTTCACCTCGAAGGCGCCCTTGGCGATGGCGTCCTCGCGCGCGCGGACCGTCTTCATCAGGTCGCCGGGCACCTTGGCCTCGAAGGTGCCGAGCGGGGCCAGGCTGGAGCCCTTGTGCTTCATCATGCTGTAGGGGCCGTAGTCCTCGGCCTTGAAGGTGCCGGCCTTGACCTGCTGGATGGCGCGGTCGATGGACGGCTCCATGTGCCAGAGGGCGCTGGCCACCACGGTGTCGGGATACTGCGGCTGGGTGTCGATGACGTTGCCGACGGCCAGCACGCCGCGCTCCTTGGCGGCGTCGGAGACGCCGAATCGCTCGGCGTACAGGAGGTCGGCGCCGCGGTCGATCATGGCGAAGGCCGCCTCCTTGGCCTTGGGCGGGTCGAACCACGAGCCGATGAAGCTGACCATGAACTTGACCTGCGGGTTCACCTCCTTGGCGCCGGCCATGAAGGCGTTCATCAGGCGGTTCACCTCGGGGATGGGGTAGCCGCCGACCATGCCGATGACGTTCGACTTGGTCATGCCGCCGGCGATCATGCCGGTGAGGTAGGCCGGTTCCTGGATGTAGTTGTCGAACACCGCCAGGTTCGGCTCCTGCGGCGGGAAGCTGGAGCCCATGAGGAAGGCGGTCTTGGGATAGTCCTTGGCGACGGCCCGGGCGGCGCGCTCGACGCCGAAGATCTCGCCGACGACGAGCTGCTGGCCGCCCTCGGCGTACTGGCGCATGACCCGCTCGTAGTCGGTGTTGGCCACCGATTCCGCCCAGACATAGTCGATGTCGCCGCGCTCCTTGGCGGCGGTGAGCGCCTTGTGGATGCGGCTGACCCACTGCTGCTCGATCGGCACGGTGTAGATCCCGGCCACCTTCAGCTTGTCCTGCGCCCACGCCGGCACGCCGGCCGCCAGGACCGTGCACGCCACCGCCAGCCCGCCGAGGACGGCGCGCCGCGTCGTCCCGAACCACCCTGTCCGCATCGAAGTCCCCTCTTCCGTTCGTGTGGAGCCGCCGCCCCGATGCAACGGCGGTGCCAGCCCGGCCGCCCTTGCCGCCCGTGGCGCGGCCCGCCCGGCGGCTGCCGAAGATGGCGGCAGTTGGCCAGGAGGTGAGCGTACGCCCGTCAGCGCGTGCCGTACAGCCGGTCGCCGACGTCGCCGAGGCCGGGGAGGACGTAGCCCTGCGCGTTCAACTCCCGGTCGACGCAGGCGGCGTAGACCGGGACGTCGGGGTGCGCCTCGTGGAAGTTCCGCAGCCCCTCCGGTGCGGCGACCAGCACCGCCAGCTTGATCGCCGAGGCGCCGGCGTCCTTCAGCCGGTGCACGGCGGCGGTGGCGGAGTGGCCGGTCGCCAGCAGCGGGTCGACCAGCAGCACGAGTCGCTCCTCGATGTCGGTGGGGACCTTGAAGTAGTACTCGACGGGCGTCAGCGTCTCCTGGTCGCGGTAGAGGCCGATGTGGCCGACCCGCGCCGAGGGCAGCAGGTCGAGCATGCCGTCGAGGAAGCCCTGGCCGGCGCGCATGATCGACACCAGGCACAGCTTCTTGCCCGCCAGGATCGGCGCGTCGATGCCCTGCAGCGGCGTCTCGATGGACGTCGTGTCGAGCGGCAGGTCGCGGGTCAGCTCGTAGCCCACCAGCAGGCTGATCTCCCGCATCACCTCGCGGAAGCGGCCGGTCGGCGTCTCGCGTTTGCGCAGCAGGCTCAGCTTGTGCTGGATCAGCGGATGGTCGATCAGGGTCAGGGTCGGGATCGGCATGGGGCGCGGGTCCGTCGATGAGGGGGTCAGAACACGGTGCCGTCGCTGACGATGCGGATGGGCGGGCCGCCGTCGGGGCGCAGGCGCCGGGCGATGGCGCGTCCGGCGGTCCAGCTCCCGCCTTGCAGCACCCGGGCCAGCGGGAAGTCGGCGGCCGACCGCCCGAGCCGCTCGCGCACCGCGTCGGCCAGCCGGTCGAGCAGGGCGACGGTGAGGGCGCGCCATTCCACCACCGCCTCGTCGCCGACCTCCAGGGGCGTGTCGAGGATGCGGCGCTCCTTCGGCACCAGCACGCCGGTGTCGACGAACAGGCCGCCGTTGCGGTACTCGGGCAGCCCGGTCAGCCGGTCGAGGCCGGTGACCGTGACGCCGGCGTCCTCCAGCGGTTCGACCAGCGAGTAGGTGAGCCACTGCGACAGCTTGTGGAACGGCACCAACCCGTCGGCCGGGGCGCGGGAATGGCGCCAGACGTCGCCGAGGTTGACGCCGGAACGCTCGATCCGCCCCGGCCAGATCGGCCCGAGGCCGCGCAGCACCGCCTCCAGGATCGCGGTGGCCGGCAGCGCGCCGCCCGCCGTCCGCTCCTTCAGGGCGTCGTAGAGGACACCGACGCGGCCGGCCCGGCCGAACAGGTCGGGCGCCCGGGTCAGCGCCGCGCCGAGGCGGCGCAGCAGCTCGGCCCGCCCCTCCAGCCCGACCAGCGGGTTGCCGTCGCTCACCTGGAAGCCGGCGGCCAGGGTGGCCGGCGTCACGCGGCCGAGCGCCGCGGCGTCGGCGCGCAGCGGGCGTCCGCGCGGCTCGTCGGACAGGGCGCCGCTGCGGAACAGGTCGAGGCTGGCGATGGCCAGCCCTTCGGAGCGCGCCAGCACGGTGCCGCTCTCGGGATCGCGGTAGCGCCAGCGCTCGCCCGCGCCGGCGTCCAGCAGCACGCTGGTGACGGCGAGATCGAAGCGGATGCGCGCGATCTCGTCGCGCTCCACCCCGTCGAGGCGGGCCGCCAGCGCCGCCCAGCGGTCGGTCCGGCCGACCACGAAGTGGCGCCAGCGGCTGTGATAGGGGACGGCGAGGTCGGGGTAGGCGGCGCGCGTCACTTCGGCGACGAGGTCGGCGGCGGCGTCCAGCAGCTCCGGGTGGACCGCGAAGTGGGGCAGCCCGTTCCCCCCGGCCTCCTCCAGCAGGGCGTGGGCGCGCTCGCGCACGGCCTGCGCCGACAGCAGCCAGGCGACGGACGCCCCGCTCACTCGGTCAGCCCCCGGCCCTTGGCGACCGCCAGCTCGTCCTTGGTCGGCACCGTCGGGGTGAAGTAGCCGGCGGCCTTCTTGGCGTCCATCTCCACCTTGGCGTCGTCGGGGATCAGCTCGTCGGGGATCGGGATCTGCTCGACGATCTCGATGCCGGCGCGGCGGATGGCGTCCGACTTCATGTTGGACATCGACACCATGCGGTCGATTCGGCGGACGCCCAGCCAGTGGAAGATGTCGGGCATCAGCTCCTGGAAGCGCATGTCCTGGACGCCGGCCACGCACTCCGTGCGCTCGAAGTAGGCGTCGGCGCGGTCGCCGCCGGGCTGGCGCTTGCGGGCGTTGTAGACCAGGAACTTGGTCACCTCGCCGAGAGCCCGCCCCTCCTTGCGGTTGTAGACGACCAGGCCGGCCCCGCCCTCCTGGGCGCCGCGGATGCACTCCTCGATGCCGTGGGTCAGGTAGGGGCGGCAGGTGCAGATGTCCGAGCCGAAGACGTCCGACCCGTTGCATTCGTCGTGCACCCGGCAGGTGACCTTGCGGTCGGGGTCCGCCAGGGCGGCGACGTCGCCCAGGATGTAGACGGTCTGGCCGCCGATGGGCGGCAGGAAGACCTTGAGGTCGTTGCGGGTCACCAGCTCCGGGAACATGCCGCCGGTGTTCTCGAACAGGCCGCGGCGCAGGGTGCTCTCGCCGATGCCGAAGCGCTTGGCGATGCCGGGCAGGAACCATACGGGCTCCACCGCGATCTTGGTGACGCGGGCGTCGCCCGAGGGCAGCAGGATCTCCCCGTCGGGGACGAGCCGGCCGGCGCGCATGGCGTCCGCCAATTCCGGGACCTTGATGCGGGCCTTGGTGACGGCGATGGTCGGGCGCACGTCGACGCCCCGTTCGAGATGGTCGGCGAACGCCTCGCTGACCATGTGGCCGAACGGGTCGATGGAGACGATGGTCTCCGGGTCGAACCATTGCGGGTGCGGGCCGATCGGCTCGGCCGGGGCGGTGTTGGTGAGGTCGGGGACGTGGTGGGCGCTGAGCTGCCCGGCCGCCACGGCGAGCGCGCGGTAGACGGCGTAGCTGCCGGCGTGGGCGCCGATGGCGTTGCGGTGCCCGGGGTCCGACAGGGAGGCCACCACCGGCCCGCGCTCGGCCGCCGTCGGCGCCCCCCACTGCACCGGCGTGTGGCGCACCCGGCTGCCGCCGGGGTGGGAGGTCAGAACGATGTGCCGCGGCGGGTGGTTGCGACGGTGTTCCATGATGACGCTCCTCGGGTCCTCCGGGAATGTGGCACGCATGGTGACACATTCCGGGGCGGAGGGAAGGTGGAAACGTTGGGTCAGCGCCGATGACCGGACGCGCGTCCACCGGCGCCGGACGGACGGTCAAAAGATCCGGACCCGCGGGATAACGCCCGTCGGACGGTCCGGCCTAGGGTGCCGCCGCCGGGGCAGCGGTCCCGGCGCCGAGACGATTGCACACCGGGATGGTCATGCACGCATTCATCGACGCCGTTTCCCCGCGGGCCCGGCCGGCCGGCGCCGCCGCCTTCGTCGCCCGCGTGCTGCGGCTGCCGGCGACGTGGCGGGAGCGCCGCGACCTGCGGCGGGCGCTGGCGCGGATGAGCCCCCATCACCGCGACGACATCGGCTTCGACGAGGCGGCCGCCGAGCGGGAGATCGCCAAGCCGTTCTGGGCGGCCTGACGCTTCCGGCCGGCCGGCCGGCCGGTCGGATCGGGCGGCGCCCGCGTGAGGCGCCTGGCCGTGTCGTGCCGGGCCGTGCCGGGCCGTCGTCAGTCGCCGAGGCGGCGCAGCCAGTCCGGGAACTCCCCCGCCGCCGGGCGTCCGGCGGCGCGGCTCCGGCGGGCCGCCGCCGCGCCGGCGCCGCCCCGCACCTCCGACGGCGTGCAGCCGAAGGCGCGGCGGAAGGCGCGGCTGAAGTGCGCCTCGCTGGCGAAGCCGTGGTCGAAGGCGAGGTCGCCGATGCGGCGTCGCTCCGCCGGGTCGGCCAGGAGATCGCGGACGCGGGCGAGCCGGCGCCCCTGGATGTAGCGGGCCACCCCGTGGTGCGGCTCGAACAGATGGTAGAGGGCCGAGCGCGACAGGCCCAGGTGGCGGCACAGCCGCTCGGCGGTCAACGCCGGGTCGGTCAGGTGCGCGTCGACGTAGCGGCGGGCCTGCGCCATCGCCGTGGCGCGCATCTGCGGGCGCGCCGGCGCCAGCGTGTCGTGCGAGGGCGCCAGGCAGGCGGCGATCATCTCCCGGGCGGCGCGGGCGACGAGGGGCGCCTCCCGCACGCCCAGCGCCGGGGCGGCCTCGGCCAGGGCCAGCATGTGGTCGGCGAGCAGGCGCCCCATCACGCCGCGCAGCCGCGTGCCGTGCAGGGCGTCGGCGCGCGGCAGCATGGCGGTCATGACGTCCCGCGGGACGATGATGCAGGCGCCGTCCAGCCGCATGGCGGGCAGCACCAGCGCCTGGCCCATGTCCTTGACGAGGATCTCGTCCTGGGCGTTGCCGGCGACCCCGGCGCGGTCCAGGCGGACGATGAAGTGGTCCATGCCGTCGGCGCGGATCCGGGCCGGCGAGCGGTGGTAGGCCAGCGGATCGACATCCATGGTGCCGACGATCAGCGGGCCGAGATGGGCGCTCGTCGCGACGCCCGAGAAGCGCGCGCGGTCCTCCTCGTCGGGCGCGGCGATCTCGTAGACCGCGGTCATGGCCTCCCGCCAGGCGCCGAAGCGCTCCCGCCGCGGCAGGGCGTCGGTGGAGAAGCGGCGGAAAGGAACGGTCTGCGCAGCCATGCGATACCACCTGGGATCGAACCGGTCCCAATATCTCCATGGGGCCGGCCGCACGGTCAAGACGTCCGAAGTCACGATGCCGGAGCGACGGCGCGAATTGCGGCGCATCTGCGGAAAAGACGGCGTCGAGAACGCCGTCTTCGGCCTCGTCGACCTGAGCGATGCCAGGATATCCCGCGCGATATTCCCGGAGATCACGCCATGGCGCCGCCCCGGCGGTAGGCCTCGAAGGTCAGCCGCACGCCTTCGGCCAGGGGGGTCGCGGGCCAGTCGCCGATCAGCCCGCGCAGCGGGGCGTCGTCGAGAACGGTGTCCGGCTTCGGCCGCTGGTGCGGCGAGGGCAGGATGCGCGCCCGCGGATCGCACAGGGCGATGGCGGCCAGCACGTCGTCCGTGGTCTCCTCGCGCACCGTGACGTCGGAGACGATGGGGGCGGAGGCCGGCGCCGCCAGGCAGCGGACGATCACCTCGGCGACCTCGCCGGCGTACTGGAAGCACATGGTGCCGGCGAACGGCATGGCGTAGGGCCGCCCCTCGGCGGCGGCGCGGATGGCCAGGGTGATGGCGGCGGTCTCGCCGTCGTCGCGGCCGAGCCCGTAGACCACGTTGGGACGCAGGCCGACGCTGGCGATGCCGTGGTCGAGGAAATAGACCTTGGCGATGTCCTCGTCGGCGCGCTTGTAGACGCCGTACAGGTTGGCCGGCGCGCGCAGGCGCCCGCGCGGGTGCGCCGCCGCCGAGCTGGTGTAGACGAGCCGGCGGATGCCCAGCACGCGGGCCGCCTCGAAGACGTTGAGGTGGCCGACGACGTCGACCAGTGCACCGCGCACCGGGTTGGCGCGGCAGGCGGGGATGGTGAGCGCCGCCAGGTGCAGGATGGCGCGCGCCTCCGCGCGCTCCGCCGCCAGGCGCACCGCCGCGCCGTCCGTGACGTCGCCGGTCACCCAGCGCACCGCGGCGGCGGCGGCGTCGCCGACCAGGAGGGAGAGGCGGCGGCGGTCGTCCACCAGGTCGAAGGCGACCACCGCCTCGCCGGCCGCGAGCAGGCGCGCCAGCACCCAGGCGCTGAGGAAGCCGCCCGCTCCGGTCACCAGCACCGGCCCGCTCCGCTCCGCCGCCATCACGCCACCATTGCCTGGCCGCCGTTGACGTCCAGCATGACGCCGGTGACGAACGCCGCCTCCTCCGCCGCCAGGAAGGCGACGGCGGCGGCCACGTCCTCGACCCGGCCGTGGCGCCGCAGCGGAATGTCGGCGACCATCGCCTCGCGCTCGGCGGCGGTCTTGCGTTCGGACAGCAGGCGGTCGACCCGCGGCGTCAGGATGGCGCCGGGGCAGACGGCGTTGCAGGTGATGCCGAACGGACCGAACTCGCGGGCGATCTGCAGCGTCATCGACTGCACCGCCCCCTTGGCGGCGGCGTAGTTGGCGCCGGCGAACAGGCTGCCGAACCGCCCCGCCTTCGACCCGAGATTGACGATGCGGCCGTAGCGCCGCTCCCTCATGCCCGGCAGCACGGCGCGCGAGGTGCGCACCGTGGCGTCGACGTTGAGGGCGAACACCCGCGCCCAGTCCTCCTCGCTCTCCTCCAGGAAAGGCTGCGGCGTGTGCAGCGAGCCGCCGGCGTTGTTGACCAGCACGTCGATGCGGCCCAGCCGCCGCTCGGTCGCCGCGGCGGCCGCGGCGACGGCGTCCGGGTCGGTCATGTCGACCGCCATGCCGTCGACCGCCATGCCGTCGACCGGCCGGCCGGCGTCGCCGGTGCCGAGCGCCGCCAGCGCCGCCTCGTCGCGGTCCCACACCATCACCGCGGCGCCCTCCGCGGCGAGCCTGGCGGCGATGCCGCGGCCGAGCCCGGCGGCGCCGGCCGTGACGAGCGCCGTCCGTCCATTGAAGCGCACGGTCCTCTCCCTTCCGATGGTCGTCTCGTCCGCGGTTCCCGGCGATCGTTCGCTTCCCCCACGAATGGCTTGCATTGTGCCGCGGCCTCGCACAAAATGGAACAATAATCCATTACACGGAACGCCTGGCCGCCGGAGCGGCGGCCATGAACGGCCGTAATCGGGGAGGGGCGGGCGACATGCTGAAGCGGTGGACGAGGTTCGCGGCGGTGGTGGTCGGGATGGCGGGCGCGGTGCCGGCGGCCACCGCCTTCGCCTTTCCCGACCGTCCGGTGACGATCGTGGTGCCGTTCGCCGCCGGCGGCGGCACCGACATCACGACGCGGGCGATGCAGGAGCCGATGGCCAAGGCGCTCGGCACCGAGGTGGTGGTGAAGAACGTGGCCGGCGCCGGCGGGGTGAGCGGCGTCGCCGAGGCGGTGCGGGCGCGGGCCGACGGCTACACGCTGGCGATGGCGCCGGTCGGCCCGCTGACGACGCAGCCGCATCTGCGCAAGCTGCCCTACGACCTGGACTCGTTCGACTACGTCTGCCTCGCCTACTCGGCGCCGTCGGTGTTCGCGGTGCGGCGGGACGCGCCCTACAGCACGCTGGGCGAGCTGGTGGCCTACGCCAAGGCCAACCCCGGCAAGCTCAACTTCGCGGTGCAGGCGATCGGCTCGATCCCCCACGTGGCCGGGCTGGCCCTGGCCCACGGGGCGCAGATCCAGCTCACCTACCTGCCGGTCAACGGCGACGGGCCGGCCTACAAGGCCCTGCTCGACGGCACCGCCGACGTCTTCGTGCCGCACGTCTCCTTCCTGTCCAAGAACAAGGAGCAGATCAAGGGGCTCGCCGTGCTGCAGGCGGCGCGGCTGGCCGACCTGCCCGACCTGCCGACCGCCAAGGAGCAGGGCTTCGACATCGAGGCGCCGATCTGGGGCGGGCTGGTGGCGCCCAAGGGGATCCCCGCCGACGCCAAGGCCGCGCTGGGCGCCGCCTGCAAGGCGGCCACCGCCGCGGACTCCTTCCGCAAGCTGATGGACGACCTGGCCCAGCCCGTCGCCTTCATGGACGGCGCCGCGTTCTCGGGATACGTGCGGCGCCAGTGGGAGCGCAACCGCTACCTCCTGGAGAGCGCCGGCCTCAAGGCCGAGTGAGGCGACGCCGTGCGCAGCCCCTCGCAAGGCTCCCTGGCGGCGGCGGTGGCCGGCGGCCTGCTCGGCGCCGCCGTCCTCTTCTGGGTCGAGACGTTCCGCGACGACTACCACCTCAGCCGGGCGGTCCAGGGGGTCGGCCCGGCGTTCTTCCCCCGCATCGTGCTGAGCGGCATGGCCGTGCTCGCCGTCGTCGTGATCGTCGGCGAACTGCGCCGCCGCCGCGTGCCGGCGGCGACGGAGGGGCTCGGCAAGGCGGCGGCGGCGATCGCCCTGACGGTCCTCTACGGGCTGGCGGTCGACCGGCTGGGCTTCCTCCTCGCCAGCATCGGCTTCGTGGCCACCCTGCCGGTGCTGCTGGGCTACCGGCGCTGGCCGGTGCTGGCCGTGGTGGCGGTGGCGAACGCGGTCGCGGTGTGGCTGGTGTTCGAACGCCTGCTGCTGATCATCCTGCCGCATTCGCCCTGGTTTTCGACGTTCTGACCGCAGGCAAGGGACGGACAGATGGACCCTCTTCTCGCCGGGGCGGCGGCGGCGTTCGCGCCGGCCAGCCTGGCCATGATCGTCATCGGCACGGTGGTCGGCGTGATCGTCGGGGTGCTGCCGGGGCTGGGCTCGGTGGTGGGGATCACCATGGTGCTGCCCTTCACCTACGGCATGCCGCAGACGGCAGCCCTGGCGCTGATGCTGGGCGTCTTCTGCGGGTCCTGCTACGGCGGCTCGATCACCGCCATCCTCCTCAACACGCCGGGGACGCCGCAGGCCGCCGCCACCGCCCTCGACGGCTTCCCCATGGCGATGCGCGGCGAGGCCGACCTCGCCATCGGCTGGGTCACCGCCGCCTCGACCCTGGGCGGCCTCTTCTCGGTGCTGGTCCTCATCCTGGCGGCGCCGCAGCTCGCCGCCTTCTCCCTCCAGTTCACGCCCATCGAGTACTTCGCGCTGGGGGTATTCTCGCTCACCTGCATCGTCAACGTGTCGCGCGAGGCGATGGCCAAGGGCCTGCTGGCGGGGATGGCCGGGCTGTTCGTCGCCACCGTCGGCACCGATCCGGTGACCGGTGACCTGCGCTTCACCTTCGACGTCTTCGAGCTGTCGGCCGGGATCGAGCTGGTGCCGGCCATCGTCGGGCTGTTCGCCTTCTCCGAGATGTTCGTGCGGGCGGCGGCGGGCTTCAGCGTCGGCGACGGCGCGCGGCCGCGGGCCGGATTCCGCCTGCCGCCGCTCGGCGCGTGGCGGCCGCGCCTCGGCATCCTGCTGCGCAGCTGCGCGATCGGCTCGTTCGTCGGCGCCCTGCCGGGGACGGGGGCGGCCACCGCGGCGTTCATCGCCTATTCCGAGGCCAAGCGCGTGTCGCCGCGCCGCGCCCTGATGGGCCGCGGCGAGCCGGACGGGCTGATCTCCTGCGAGAGCGCCAACAACGCGGTGACCGGCAGCGCCCTCGTGCCGACCCTGGCGCTGGGCGTGCCGGGCGATCCCGTCACCGCGGTGATGCTGGGGGCGTTGATCATCCAGGGCGTGGCGCCGGGGCCGCAGCTCTTCGTCGACCAGATGCCGCTGGTCTACGGCATCTTCTTCGTGCTCGTGCTCTGCAACCTGGTGATGTTCGCCACCGGGGCCCTGGGGGCGCCGCTGTTCACCCGTCTGCTGCGCATCCCCGAGCCGCTGCTGATCGCCCTGGTGATGACGGTGACCCTGGTCGGCGCCTACGGTGTGCGCGGCAACATGCTGGACGTGTGGGTGGCGCTGGGCGCCGGGGTGGTCGGGGCGATCCTGCGGGCCACCGGCTTTCCCATCGCCCCGCTGGTGATCGGCATGGTGCTGAGCCCGATGATCGAGCAGTCGCTGCGCCAGGGGCTCGTGCTGACCCGCGGCAGCGTCCTCGGCTTCTTCGAACGGCCGATCGCCGTCGCCCTGTTCGCGCTGACCGCCGCGGTGTTCCTGTGGCCGGTGCTGCGCGCCGTCCGCGGCCGGCGGCGCGGCGCGGGCGCCGCCGCGGACGGCGCGCGGTGAGCCGCAGCACCCCTCACGCGAAGCCGCGGAGCCGGCTGGCGATGGTCTGGGCGGCGTCGAGGATGCGCGGGGCGAGCGCCGTCTCCAGGCGGTGGCGGGGCAGGACGGAGGCCAGCCCGCCGATGCTGAAGACGTAGATGTCCCGGGTGATGGGATCGCGCAGCGCGGTGGCGATGGCGTTGTGCTCGGGCCGCCACTCGCCCACGGATTCCGCGTAGCCGCAGCGCGCCGCCCGGTCCAGCGCCGCCTCCAGCGCGTCGCGCAGGGCCGGCCAGCCGGCGCCGTGACGCTCCGCCAGGGCGTCGAACACGCTCCGCCGTTCGGCGGCGTCGGCCAGCATCAGCCAGGCCCGCCCGGGGGCGGTGACGTGGATCGGCACGCGCGAACCGACCTGGAGGTTGAGCATGATCGCCTGCGGCCGGCGCACCAGCTCGACGAACATCATGTCGAGGCCGTCGCGCACGCTGAGCGCCGAGGCGAATTCGCCGGTCGAGGCGAGCTCGTCGAGGAACGGCTTGGCCGTCTCGGCGATGCCGGAGCGGCCGAGCGTGGCGTAGCCGAGGGTGAGGACCTGGCTGGACAGCGCGTACTTGCCGACCTCGGGGACGAAGCGCAGGTAGCCGAGTTCGGTCAGCGTCTGCGCCAGGCGCGACGCGGTCGCCTTGGGCAGCCCGGCGCGGCGGGCGATCTCCTGGGTGCCCAGCACGCGGTCCTCCGCCCGGAACGACCGCAGGATCGACAGGCCGCGCGCCAGCGCGTTGACGATCGGCCGGCCGTCGCCGGCGGCGGGCGGCTCGCCGCCGCCCTGGCGCGGCCGGCCGCGCCGGCGCTCCCCTTCGGAACGCGCGCCGTCCGGGCGTCCCGCAGCGTCGTCGCCCGCCGTCGGCTCCTCGTCCACCGGTCCGCCGGGTGTGGACGCCCCGGATCGCGCGACGTTCATGGCTTTCCGCCCCCTGTCTTCATCGCCACCGCCCCTCCCTTCAGCACGTCTTGCGGCCGTCGTCAAATGTCGTGAAACACCAGTTCCGTACTTCGGGATTATGTTCCATAATGCCCCCGGTTCAATGGGAGGAGGACGCGGTGAAAACCAACGAAGCGGTGTTGCAGACCCTCATCGACGGCGGCATCCGGCGCGGCTTCACGCTGCCCGGCCTCGGCATCACCTGGTCGCTGCGGGCGTTCCACGAGCGCCGCGACGACTTCGACGTGGTGCTGGCGCGCTCGGAGCAGTGCGCCTCGGTGATGGCCCAGGTGGCGGGCAAGCTGACGGGGCGGCCCGGCCTGTTCATGGCCCAGGGGCCGTTCGCCTCGACCACCGGCGCCTTCGGCATCCTGGAAGCGTACTTCTCCGGCTCGCCGATGGTCGTGCTGACCGACACCTCGTGCTACGACGGCTTCGGCCAGTACGGCGTCTACCAGACGATGACCGGCGACTACGGCGCCGCCGACGTGTTCGCCGTCATGAAGACCATGACCAAGTTCGCCACTTACGCCACCCAGCCCGAGGAGGCGGTGTACGGCACCCAGCTGGCGCTCAAGCACGCGACGGCGCCGCGCCCCGGGCCGGCGGCGGTGGTCATGAGGTCCAACATCATCCTGAAGGACGTGCCCGAGGCGCCGCGCGCCCGGCTCTATCCGACCGCCGGCTATCTCGCCGCCACCCCGGCCCGGCCCGACGCCGCCGCGGTGGCCCGCCTGGCGGCGCTGATCGGCGAGGCCGCACGCCCGGTGATCGTCGCCGGCAACGGCGTCTACATGGCGCGCGCCGGGGCGGCGCTGCAGGCGTTCGCCGAGGCGCACGGCATCGCCGTGGCGTCGAGCTACCACGGCAAGGGCACGATCGACGAGACCTCCGACGTCGCCGTCGGCATGCTCGGCACCTGGGGCTCGCGCAGCGCCAACCGCATGGTCCAGGCGGCCGACCTGGTGATCGTCCTGGGCTGCAGCCTCGGCGCGGAATACACCCGCTTCCGCGACGCCGAGATGATCCGGCCCGGCGACCAGACCATCGTCCAGGTCGACCTCGACCCGCGCAACGCCGGCTGGGTCTACCCGGTCGCCCTGGCGATCACCGGCGACGTCGCCGACGTCCTCGGCATGCTGGCCGCCGCCGCCATCCCGGCCGGCCGGCGGGCGGCCCGCCTCAAGGCGATCGCGGCGCTGCGGGAGGCCAACGGCTACGGCGTGATCCCGTCCTACGCCACGCCCGCCGGGACGGTCCACTACGCCGACATCGTCGGCGCCCTGGACGGCTTCCTCACGCCCGACGACCTGCTGACGCTCGACGCCGGGACCAACCGCATCTGGGCCACCACCACCCTGCGCCTGCGCACGCCGGGACAGCTGGTGGCGCCGGGCGGCATCGGCGGCATGGGCTGGAGCACCCCCGCCGCCACCGCCGCCAAGCTGACCTGTCCGGAGCGGCGGGTCACCGGGGTGATCGGCGACGGCGGCTTCGCGATGACCATGGACGCGGTCGCCACGGCGAGCGAGCGCGGGCTCGACGTGGTCTACGTCGTCGCCAACAACGCCGGCCTGGGGATGGTGCGCGACAACCTCGGCAACCAGCGCATCGCCGTCGACTTCGCCGACCACGATTTCGCCAAGGTGGCGGAAGGCCTGGGCGGGCGCGGGCTGACGGTGACCGCCGCCGACCAGATGCGCGACGCGCTGGAGGAGGCGCACCGTCTCGGCGGGCCGGTGGTGATCGACGTGAAGGTCGATCCCGCCGCCAGCCACCGCGACTGTTCGGACTACTGACGCCGTCCGACGGGCGCTACTCTCCGGGGTGCGGGACCGGCGCGGCGGCGCCGGCCCGCCGGGCGATGTAGCGGGCGATGGCCGGTCCGGTCACCAGGACGACCAGGAAGCGGGTGGTCTGCAGGGCGACGACGAAGGGCAGGTCGACGTCGCTGCCGGCGGCGATGATCGCCACGGAATCGGCGCCGCCGGGGCTGGTGGCGAGGTAGGCGGTCAGCGGGTCGACGCCGCCCACGACGACCAGCAGCGCCGCCAGCCCGCCGCACAGGGCGATGAGCGTAAGGATCGCCGTGGCGATCCGCGGCAGCGCGCGGGCGGCGTGGGCGATGATCGGG
Source organism: Azospirillum sp. ST 5-10 (assembly GCF_051225715.1). NCBI lineage: Bacteria > Pseudomonadati > Pseudomonadota > Alphaproteobacteria > Rhodospirillales > Azospirillaceae > Azospirillum > Azospirillum sp. ST 5-10. Next base: position 101,314 of record NZ_JBPJSP010000019.1, on the reverse strand, counting down.
CGGGAGAAGCGCAGGCCGATGCTCCAGCCCACCACGGCGTAGCTCGTCGCCAGCAGCCAGGGCGGCAGCTCGATGGCGAGGACGCCCGTGCCCTGCAGCGCGGTGCCGACCGCCATCGGCAGCAGCAGCGGCCCGGCGGGCACCCGCAGGGCGACGGCGATCGCGCCGGCGCCGGCGGCGAGCGCCAGGGTCGCGGCGAAGGCGGGCCAGTCGATCGGCGGGAACCAGGCCGCCGCCGCGACGGCGGCGGGATCCGGCGCCCCCCACAGGCGGGCGACCAGCGACGCCGCGACCGCGACGAACACCACCCGCAGATACTGCATGATGGCGACCAGCCGCCCGTCGGCGCCGAACTCCTCCGACATCAGGGTCATCACCGAGGCGGCCCCGGGGAAGGAGCCCCAGACCGCGGTGGTTCCCGGCAGCACGCGGGCGCGGGTGAGCAGCCAGCCCAGCCCGTTGCTGGCGAGGATCACCGACACGACCGCCACCAGGAACAGCGGCCAGTCCTGGAGGATCTCGCCGAGGGTGGCGGGCGTCAGGCTGCGGGCGATCATGCAGCCGATCACCGTCTGGGCCGCCATGAACGGCAGGCTCGGCATGCGGATCGTGCCGTCCGCCGCGGCGACGAGGATCGCCGCCGCCATCGGCCCCAGCAGCAGGGCGGCCGGGAGATGGAGCGCCTCCAGCCCGGCGACGCCGGCGACCGACAGCGCCAGCAGGATCGCCCACTGCAGCGGGGCGGGCCGGCGGCCGATCGAGAGCGCGCGCGCCATGCGGGAGGAGGACGGCATGGGGACCCTGTCTGATGGCGGGAAAGGCGAGGCTACTCTCATGTATCACGCGGCCGGCCCACGGGAAGATGCAATGGTGGGGCAGGGCGCGCAGGGCTGCCGCGCCCCCGGCGCAGGCGTCCGCGCCCGAGGGCGCGGGACCGCCGGCCCGCGGGCCGCGTCATCCCGCGCTCTGGGCGCGCGCGTACACCGTCGGCGGGACGCCGACGTGCCGGGCGAAGGCGACGCTGAAGGTGCTCGCGGAGCCGTAGCCCACGCGTTCCGCCACGTCGGCGACGCCGCCCGCCTGCCGCAGCAGCAGGTCCTTCGCCAGGGCCATGCGCCAATGGAGCAGATATTCCATCGGGGCGACGCCCACCGCGCGCCGGAACCGGTCGAAGAACGCCGAGCGGGAGAGGGCGGCTTCCTTCGCCAGCTCGGCCACCGTCCAGGGCCAGGTCGGACGCTCGTGCATCCGCCGCAGGGCGCCGGCGAGGCGGTCGTCGCCGAGCCCCCGCAGGAGGCCCGGAGGTGCCGCGGGCCCCGCCTTGGAGCGCAGGGCCTCGATGAGCAGGACCTCGATCAGGCGCGCCAGGATGACGTCCCGCGCGGGGCGGGCGCCCCGCGCCTCCTCGTCCACGAGCTGGACGAGGGTGGCGAGCCTGGTCTCGCCGCGCACGTGCACGAGCCGCGGCAGGAGCGACACCAGCAGGGCGGCGTCGGTCGAGCCGAAGGCGCAGTAGCCCACGACCATGCGGACGTCGGGCGGGCCGGCGTGATCGCCCAGCCGGTACACGCCGGGGCGCAGCTCGACCGGCACGGTCTGGACGTTCGTCGCCGGCGCCGGCGCGAGGCTCGACACCGTGAAGTCGTGGGCCGCGGGGATCAGCACGAAGTCGTCCTTCGTGAGGACGAGCGGCTCCTGTCCGGCGACCGCGAGGCGGCACGAGCCGTCGAGGATCGTGCCGTAGAAGGGGCGTCCGGCCTCCGCGCGGCGGACCAGCCAGGCGCCCGCTCCGTGCACGAGCTTCGAGAACGCGGCGCTGGGCCGGAGCAGGCCGACCACCTGGGCGAGCGGATCGGTCATATCCGGACTCCTGCAAACGAAATTTGGACTGCCGATCGTAGCAGGTCCGGAGGCGGCGGCCTATCATCGGCCCCGCACCCCCACAGGAGTTCCCATGAAAACCGTTCTCATCACCGGATGCTCATCCGGGTTCGGCCTGGAGACCGCGCGCTATTTCCTCGATCGCGACTGGGCGGTCGTCGCCGCGATGCGCACGCCGCGCGCCGACGTTCTGCCCGCCTCCGAGCGCCTGCGCGTCGTCCCCCTCGACGTCACCGATCCCGACAGCATCGCCCGGGCCGTCGCGGCCGCGGGGCCGCTCGACGCCCTGGTCAACAACGCCGGGATCGGCCTGCTGAACGCTCTCGAGGGAGTCCCGATGGAGACCGCCCGCGAGGTCTTCGAGACGAACACGCTCGGCACGATGGCGATGACGCAGGCGGTGCTGCCGCAGTTCCGGCAGCGGACGTCCGGCGTCATCGTCAACGTCACGTCCAGCGTGACGTTGAAGCCGCTGCATTTGCTTTCGGTGTACACGGCGAGCAAGGCGGCGGTGAACGCCTTCACCGAATCCCTGGCGCTGGAGCTGGAACCCTTCAACGTGCGCGTGCATCTGGTGCTGCCGGGGCGGGCGCCGGAGACCCGGTTCGGCGAGAACGCGCGGACCCGCATGCAGAACGGCATTCCCGAGCCGTACGCGCCCTTGGCGCAGAGCGTCTTCGCGGCGTGGCAGCAGTCGTCCGTGGTCACCCGGGCGCTCGACGTGGCGGAAGCGGTGTGGCGCGCCGTCAACGACCCCTCCTGCCCGATGCGCCTCGCCGCCGGCGCCGACGCCGTGGCGCTCGCCGCGGGACGTTGATCGGAGGGGGGTGCGGGCACACCCCTCGCCGCGCGATGCCACGGGCCCTCGCCCGTTCCCGTCCCCATCCCCGTCATGGCGTGCCGCCGCTCTTTTCGGTTGGAAGGACGGCCGCCGTCTGCTTTGGATCGTGGCGGCGGCGACCGCCGCCCGGTCGCCGCACCGACCTCGTGGAAGAAGGAGCCGCGCCATGACCCACGCAATCGACGCTCGCATCCCCAGCCTCTTCGGGATCGCCCTTCCCATCGTCCAGGCACCGATGGCCGGGGCCACCACCCCGGAGATGGTGGTGGCGGTGAGCGAGGCGGGCGGCCTGGGGTCCTTGCCGAGCGCCCAGTACTCCGTGGCCCAGCTTCGCGACGCGCTGGACGTCGTCCGCAGCGCGACGGCCAAGCCCATCAACCTGAACTTCTTCTGCCATGCCGCTCCGGGCGCGGATGCGGCGCGGCAGGCGGGATGGCGGGCGACGCTGGCGCCCTATTATCGGGAAGCCGGACTCGATCCCGACCAGCCGATCGCGAGCGTCGGCCGGGCGCCGTTCGACGACGCGTTCTGCGCCGTCGTCGAGGAGTACCGGCCGGAGGTCGTGAGCTTCCACTTCGGGCTGCCGCCGGACGCCCTGCTCGAGCGGGTGAGGCGGACGGGCGCGAAGATCCTGTCGTCGGCGACCACGGTCGCCGAGGCGCGGTGGCTCGCGGCGCGGGGCGTCGACGCGGTGATCGCGATGGGAGCGGAGGCGGGCGGCCACCGCGGCAACTTCCTCACCGACGACATGACGACGCAGGTCGGGACGATGGCCCTGGTTCCCCAGGTCGTCGACGCGGTGGACGTGCCGGTGATCGCCGCGGGCGGCATCGCCGACCGCCGCGGGGTCCTGGCCGCCTTCGCGCTCGGCGCGGCGGCCGTGCAGGTCGGCACGGCCTATCTTCTCACCGACGAGGCGGCGGTCTCGCCCCGGCACCGCGACGCGCTGCTGAGCGCCGCCGCCGAGCACACGGCGATCACCAACGTCTTCACCGGCCGGCCGGCGCGCGGCATCACCAACCGTCTCATGCGCGAGGTCGGGCCGCTGGCGGGCGCCGTTCCGCCGTTCCCGACGGCCGCCGACGCCCTGGCGCCGTTGCGCCGTGCCGCGGAGGCCGCCGGCTCGACGGACTTCACGAACCTCTGGGCGGGGCAGGCGGTCCGCCTCGCCCGCCCGACCACGGCCGCGGCCCTGACCTTGGCGCTGGCGGGTGCGGCCGGGGAACCCGCCGACCCGGCGTCCTGACGCGTCGGGCGGGTCGCCCGCCGGGCGGGGGCGGCGCGCCCGTCACTCCGGCAGTCCGGCCTTCCGCAGCCCCTCGGCGAACGTCGCCAGATCCTCCGGCCGGTGGACCGGCAGCCAGTCCGCGAGGCCGGAGACGCGGAACGTCGGATCGCGCTGGCGGACGTGGTCGATCGCCCGCCGCGCCTCGTCCGACCGGCCGGCGAGCGCGTGGCTCGCGGCGATGGTGGCGACGACCATCAGGAAGCTCGGCAGGTCGCGGTACGCCTTCTCCGCCCACGACGACGCGGCGTCGAAGCGTCCCGCGAACAGGTGGGCGAGCGCCATCCCCGCCTGCATCCGGAACATCTCCGGGTCGAGCGGGCTGAAACGCATGGCGCGCGTGAAATGCGCGATCGCCGCCTCCGGATCACCGCGCTCGGCGCGCAGGAAGCCGCCGAGGAACCACGCCGCCGCCAGGTTCGGGTCGAGCGCGAGCGCCCGGTCGAGCAGGGCGATGCCGCCGTCGAGGTCGCCGGTGAAATGGGCGAGCGCATGGCCGCCGCGGGTGAGCGCGACCGCGTCGTCCTTGCCGAGTTCGACGGCCAGGCGGGCGAGGCGGGTGCCTTCCGCGGTGTCGCGCGCGCGGTCGGCCATCCAGCCGTTGATCCTGCGCCAGAAATGGCACCACGCCGCCATCGCGTGGGCCGACGCGTAGTCGGGATCGAGCGCGGCCGCCTTGTGGAACAGCGGCAATCCTTCGTCGACCGCCTCCCGGGTGCCCCGGTTCAGGGCCGCCCGTCCGCGCAGATAGTAGTCGTAGGCGTCGAGGCTGTCGGTGGGCTTGCGTTTCGCCCGTTCGATCTCGACCCGTTCGAGCTGCGGCACGATCACGCCGACGACGCTCGCCGAGATCTGGTCCTGCAGTTCGAAGATGTCGTCGAGGGTGCCCTCGAAACGCTCCGCCCAGATGTGCGCCCCGGTCGTCGCGTCGACGAGCTGCCCGGTGATGCGCATGCGGTTCGCCGCCTTGCGCATGCTGCCTTCCAGCACGTAGCGCACGCCGAGCTCGCGTCCCACCCGCTTCACGTCGACCGCCCGGCCCTTGTACGTGAAGCTCGAATTGCGGGCGATGACGAACAGCCAGCGGATGCGCGACAGCGCCGAGATGATGTCTTCGACCGCGCCGTCGATGAAGTAGTCCTGCTCCGGCTCGCCGCTCAGGTTGAGGAACGGCAGGACGGCGACGGAGGGCTTGTCGGGCAGGGCCAGCGGCGGTGCCGGCGCCTCGCCGGACGGGGCGGCGTCGGCCGTCGCGGCCGCCGCCCCGTGGGACGGGGAGGCCGGCGCCGGCGCTTCCCTGACCTCGCCGACGAACCGGAAGCCCTTGCGGGCGACCGTCCGGATCAGGCGCTGGTCGGTGCCGCTGTCGCCGATCGCCTTGCGCGCCGCGTTGATGTGGCTGGCCAGGGTCGATTCCGAGACGATCCGCCCGCCCCACACCGTGTCGAGCAGGCTGTCCCGGCTGACGACCCGCTCGCGGTTCTCGAGCAGGTGGAGCAGCAGGTCGAAGACTTGCGGCCCGACGGCGACCACCGCGGAGCCGCGGGACAGCTCCCGGCGGTCGGGGTCGAGCAGGCAGTCTCCGAACAAGAACGGCATTCGGCGCTCCCTTACCGCCGCGTGCGGAGGCCGGGCAGGCGGCCGGGGCATTGATAGCACGGCCGCCGCGATCGTTCCTGGACAAAAATCCAAGCCTCTCCCAAGGGCAATTCAAGGCCGCCGCAAAGTCTTCGCGCCGCGCCTCGGGCATCCTCCGCACACCGATGGCGGCCCCCGTCGGACCGCCGTCCCATCCACAGGGAGAGTCCCGTGAAGATCACAGTCATCGGAGGCAGCGGCCTCATCGGCTCCAAGATCGTCGACCGGCTGCGCCGCAAGGGTCACGAGGTGGTCGCGGCGTCGCTCGCCTCGGGCGTCAACACCGTCACCGGCGAGGGGCTGGCCGCCGCGGTCGCCGGCGCGCAGGTCGTCGTCGACGTCGCCAACTCGCCCACCTTCGAGGACGAGGCGGCCATGGACTTCTTCCGCAAGTCCGGCCGCAACCTGCTGGCCGCCGAGGCCGCCGCCGGGACGGCGCACCACGTCGCCCTCTCGGTGGTCGGGACCGACCGCCTCCAGGCGATGGGATACTTCCGCGCGAAGCTGGCCCAGGAGGAGCTGATCAAGGCCTCGGGAAGGCCCTACACGATCGTCCGCTCGACGCAGTTCTTCGAGTTCCTGGGCGCCATCGCGGATTCCGGCACGGTCGGCCAGACCGCCCGCCTGTCGCCCGCCCTGTTCCAGCCCATCGCCTCGGACGACGTGGCGGATGCGATGGTCGGCGTCGCCCTCGGCGCGCCGGTGAACGGCACGGTCGAGATCGCCGGCCCGGACCGGGCGCCCATCGACGACCTGGTCGGGCGGTTCCTGCGCGCCACCGGCGATCCCCGCACCGTGACCGCGGACGCCCGCGCCGGCTATTTCGGCATCGCCGTGGACGACCGGTCGCTCACCCCCGGCGCCGACCCGCGCATCGGCGCGACGCATTTCGAGGATTGGCTCGGCCGCGTGCTGCCCCGGCGTTAGCCGGCACGCGGCCGAGCCTCACCGCGGCGCCGGCCGGCGGCCGCGGACGCCCCCAGCCCCCCGCGCGCCTTCGGCGGGCCGGCCGGCCCGCCGGCCCCGGCCGGAACTCCCGGCCGGGGCCGGACCCCCAGCGCACAGGACAGGACACCATGGACCAGACCACCTTGCGGCGAAGCGCGTTCGCCATGCCGCCCACCAGCCCGGCCTTTCCGCCGGGACCCTACCGCTTCGTCGACCGCCAGTACTTCATTGTCCGCTACCGCACGGATCCGGAGGCGCTGCGCCGGGTGGTGCCGGAGCCGCTCGAGATCGTCGAGCCGGTGGTGAACTACGAATTCATCCGCATGCCGGACTCGACCGGCTTCGGCGACTACACGGAAAGCGGCCAGGTCATCCCGGTGCGCCACGGCGGCCGGATCGGCGGCTACACCCACCAGATGTTCCTCGACGACCACCCGCCGATCGCCGCCGGCCGCGAGCTCTGGGGCTTTCCCAAGAAGCTGGCGCGGCCGGCCCTGGCGGTCGAGACCGACACGCTGGTCGGCACCTTGAACTACGGCTCGGTCCGCGTCGCCACCGCGACGATGGGCTACAAGCACCGCGCCCTCGACCCGGCGACCGAGGCCCGGGCCCTGGCGGCGCCGAACTTCCTGCTCAAGGTCATCCCGCACGTGGACGGCGGCCCCCGCGTCTGCGAGCTGGTGCGCTTCCATCTCGAGGACGTGACGGTGAAGGGCGCCTGGACCGGCCCGGCTTCCCTGCACCTGGCCCCGCACGCGCTGGCGCCCGTCGCCGAGCTGCCGGTGCTGGAGGTGCTGTCGGCCAAGCATCTCGTCGCCGACCTGACGCTCGGCCTCGGCGCCGTCGTGCACGACTACCTGGCGTGACCCGCCCTCCAAACGATCGAGGCAGACCATGAAACAGATGAGCGGCCTTGAGCGGCAGCCGGCGGCCGGCGCCGCGGGGCGCATCCAGGTGCCGCGCTACGACGTCGTCGCCCTGGTGCTGCAAGGCGGTGGCGCGCTCGGCGCCTACCAGGCAGGGGTCTACGAGGGGCTGCACGAGGCGGGGATCCGGCCGACCTGGCTGGCCGGCGTCTCGATCGGCGCGCTCAACGCCGCGGTGATCGCCGGCGCGCCCGAAGACCAGCGCGTCGGCCGGCTGCGCGAATTCTGGGAGACGATCTGCGCCGTGCCGGTCGACTGGACCACCAACGGGAGCCTCGCGGGCACCCTCCCGTTCGCCCTCGACTTGCGCACGGCCCACAACGCCGCCGCGGCGATGCGGGCCGTGCTGATGGGCCAGAGCGGCTTCTTCAAGCCGCGCTTCCCGCCGCCGTTCCTGTCGCCCTCTCCGGGCGACGCCGCCACCAGCTTCTACGACACCACGCCGCTGCGCGCCACGCTGGAGCGGCTGGTCGATTTCGACCGCCTGAACTCGGGCGAGGTCCGGGTCAGCGTCGCCGCGGTCAACGTCCGCAGCGGCAACCTCGTGCATTTCGACACTGCCGAGCGCCGGCTGCGGCCGGAGCACTTCATGGCCTCGGGAGCGCTGCCGCCGGGCTTCCCCGCCATCGAGATCGAGGGCGACTATTACTGGGACGGCGGGATGGTGTCGAACACGCCCCTCTCCCGCGTCCTGTCGGGCGAGCCGCAGCGCGACACCCTGACCTTCCAGGTCGACCTGTGGTCGGCCAAGGGCCGGCTGCCCGTCGACCTGCGCGACGTGGCGAGCCGGCAGAAGGACATCCAGTACTCCAGCCGGACCCGCGCCATCACCAACCACATGCTGCAGATGCAGACGATGCGCCAGGCGCTGCGGCACCTGCTGGAGCGGCTGCCGGACGAGGCGCGCGGCGAGCCGCGGATCGCCGCGATCGCCGATCTCGCCCGCCACCGGGCGCACAACATCGTCCACCTGATCTACCAGTCCAAGGTCTTCGAGGGCCACTCCAAGGACTACGAGTTCGGCCCGGCCGCCATGCGCGAACACTGGCAAAGCGGCCTGGAGGACATCCGCCGCACCCTGGCGGATCCCCGCCGCCTGGACCGGCCGGCGCCGGACCCGGGCTTCGTCACCCACGACGTCCACCGCGAATCCCGGGCCTCCTAGCCCGCACGCTCGCGTCACATCACGAGGGAAGACAGTCATGTTGAAGGGGAAGGTGGCGATCGTCACCGGTTCGACCAGCGGCATCGGCCTCGGCATCGCCAGGGCGCTGGCCGGCGAGGGCGCCGACATCGTGTTGAACGGCTTCGGCGACCCCCGCGAGATCGCGGCGCTCCGCGACTGGATCGAGCGCGCGCACGGCGTGCGCGTCGTCCACGACGCCGCCGACGTGTCGAAGGGCACCGCGGTGCGGGATCTCGTCGCGACCGCGGTCGAGACGCTGGGCCGCGTCGACATCCTGGTCAACAACGCCGGCATCCAGTTCACGGCGCCGGTCGAGGCGTTCCCGGCCGAGCGGTGGGACGCCATCCTGGCCGTCAACCTGTCGGCCGCGTTCCACGGCATCGCCGCCGCGCTGCCGTGGATGAGGGAACGGGGCTGGGGCCGGATCGTCAACGTCGCCTCGGCGCACGGCCTCGTCGGCTCGACCCACAAGGCCGCCTACGTCGCGGCCAAGCACGGGCTGGTCGGGCTGACCAAGGTGGTCGGGCTGGAGACCGCCGGCACCGGCGTGACCGCCAACGCCATCTGTCCCGGCTGGGTGCGCACCCCGCTGGTCGAGAAGCAGATCGCCGACATCGCGGCCGAGCGGGCGATCAGCCGGCGCGACGCGGCGGCGAGCCTGCTGGGCGAGAAGCAGCCCTCGCAGGCCTTCGTGACGCCGGAGCAGCTGGGCGGCACCGTCGTCTTCCTGTGCTCGCCCGCGGCCGACCAGATCACCGGAACCGCCATCGCCGTCGACGGCGCCTGGACGGCCCAATAGAGCGGGCGCTTCGACGCACCTCCATCCAGCGGTGAAAGGACATCGGACATGGACACGAACGAGGAGAACCGCGCCGTGCTGGTCACGGTGGTCGTCATGGTCGCGTTCAACGGCCTGTTCCTGTCGGCGAACGGGCTGTTCATGCTCGTCGCGCCGGCGCTGTGGTACGACTCCGTGCCCGGCGTCACGGACACGGGCTTCTTCAACCAGCATTTCGTCCGCGACATCGGGCTCATCCAGCTTTTCCTCGGCATCGCCTTCGCGGCCGGGGCGGTCTGGCCGGAGCGCCGGATCGGGCTGTGGGGCGTGGCGACCCTGTGGCTGTGGGCGCACGCGCTCTTCCACTTCTGGGAGGTGGCGGTCGGCATCTGCGCGCCCTCGGCGATCCCCCGCGACTTCCCCGCCGTCACCCTGCCGGCGATCCTCGGCTTCGTGCTCACGCTGTGGGCCGCCCGTGACGCGCGCGCCGGACACGGCGCGTTCGCCCGCGGCCGGTACGACCTGTCCCGGTGAGCGGGAAAGGCCGCCGGGCCGCGCATCGGGCATGTCCCCCGTCCGCGTCCGGCGGCGGAGGGTCACGCCGGCCCGCCCCCGCGGAGATCGCCCGCGGGCGGGAGCCCGGCGGCGGTGTCCGGCCCGGCGGCGGCGACGTTGTAGGGGTTCAGCCACGCGCCGTGCCTGCCGAAGTGGACCGCCAGCAGGTCGATGAACGTCCGCACCTTGGGGGACAGATGCTCGCGGTGCGGGTAGATGGCGTGGATCGCGAATTCGGGCGGCCGGAACGCCGGCAGAAGCTGGCGCAGGGCGCCGCTGCGGAGGTCGTCGAGCACGATGAAGCTGGGCAGCAGCAGCACGCCGCCGCCGCTCAGGGCGATCAGACGCATCGTCTCGGCGCTGTTGGTCACCAGGTTGCCGGACACCCGGACCGCCACCGGCTGCCGGTCCGGCCCCGTGAAGCGCCACTCGCTGCCGTAGGGATAGTGGCTGTAGCGCAGGCAGTTGTGGCGGGCCAGGTCGTCCAGGCTCCGCGGCACGCCGTGCCTCTCCAGGTAGGCGGGGGCGGCGCACAGGACGTGGCGCCAGGGCGTGAGCTGGCGGGCGATCAGGCTGGAGCTCTGCGGCAGCAGGGGATGGATCACCAGGTCGATCCCCTCGTCCACCAGGTCGATCATGGTGTCGCCCATGGTCAGCTCCACCGAGACGGCCGGGTGCTGCACGGCGTACTCGCCGACCGCCGGCGCGATGAAGCGGGCCAGATGCGTGCCGATGTGCAAGCGCAGCGTGCCCCGCGGCGTCGCGTTCAAGGCGCCGGCGAGTTCGTCGGCCGCCTCCAGGTCGGCCAGGATGGTGACGCAGCGCTCGTAGTACGCCCTGCCGGCGTCGGTCAGGCCGACGCGGCGCGTGGTGCGGTTCAGCAGGCGGACCGCGAGCCGGTTCTCCAGCGCCTGGACGTGGTTGCTGACCATGGTGACCGACATGTTCAGGCGCCGCGCCGCCGCGGAGAAGCCGCCGCAGTCCACCACCCGCACGAACGCCGTCAGGCTCGCCAGCCGGTCCACGCGCACCCTCCGCCGTTTCGTTTCCCGCGGATTATCCACCCGCACTGGACAATCTTTCCAGCCTTTCCCGAATTCCCGCCGGGCCGGCGGCGGCCCATCCTCCCCCGTGCGGGCACCGGCCGTCGGGCCGGCATGGCCGCGCGCAGAGCAGGCAGGATGCTATGGTTGAACTGACACAGGACGGCAGGGCCGAGGCGCTGCGGGCGCCCGGCGGCACGCTGAGGGCGGGCAGGCGGGCGGTGCTGGCGCTGGCGCTCCTCGGCGCCGCCGTGGCCGCGGCCTACGCCGGACACCGCTACTGGACGGTGGGCCGCTATCTCGAGGCGACCGACGACGCCTACATCAAGGCGGACCACACGGTGATCGCCCCGAAGGTGGCGGGCTACGTCGCCGAGGTGCTCGTCCAGGACAACGAGCGGGTGGCCGCCGGCCAGGTGCTGGCCCGCATCGACGACCGCGACTTCCGCGTGGCGCTCGACCAGGCGGCGGCGAAGCTGGAGGCGGCGGAGGCGGCGATCCGCAACCTGGACGCCCGGATCGTGCTGCAGCGCTCCCTCATCGAGCAGGAGAGGGCCGGTGTCGCCGCCAGCGAAGTGGCCCTGGCCTTCGCGCGGCAGGACAACGCCCGCTACAGCAACCTGGTGCGGACCGGCTACGGCACGACCCAGCGGGCCCAGCAGGCGAAGGCGAGCCTCGGCGAGGCGGAAGCGGCGCTGCGCGGCGACCGCGCCGCCCTGACCGCCGCCCAGGACCGGATCAAGGTGCTGACGACCGAGCGCGCCCAGGCCGAGGCGGAGCGCGACCACAGCCTCAGCGCGCTGCGCCAGGCCCGGCTGGACCTGTCCTACACCGTCATCACCGCGCCGATCGACGGCGTCGCCGGCGCCCGCTCGCTGCGGGTCGGCCAGTACGTCCAGACAGGGACGCAGCTCATGGCGGTGGTGCCGCTGCGGGCGGTCTACGTCGTCGCGAACTACAAGGAGACGCAGCTCGCCCGGGTGCACGCCGGCCAGCCCGTGACGATCGCCGTGGACGGCTTTCCCGGCGTGGAGCTGACGGGCCGGGTGGACAGCCTGTCGCCGGTCAGCGGGCTGGAGTTCGCCCTGCTGCCGCCGGACAACGCGACCGGCAACTTCACCAAGATCGTGCAGCGCATCCCCGTGAAGATCCTCCTGGATCCCGGGCCGCTGGCGGGTCTGCTGCGTCCCGGCATGTCGGTCGTGCCGACCATCGACACGCGTCCGCCGGACGCGACCGCCGACTGAACCCGCCCCGCCCACCCGTCATCGGACCGCAGCCATGTCGATCCCCACCACGGCCGGCGCCGCGCCCCGCGCCTCCTCCCGGAACTGGCTCGCCGTGATCGGCGCCACCCTCGGCGCGTTCATGGCTGTCCTCAACATCCAGATCGTCAACGCCTCGCTGGCCGACATCCAGGGCGCCATCGGCGCCGGCATCGACGACGGCGGATGGATCTCCACCGCCTATCTCGTCGCGGAGATCATCGTCATCCCGCTGAGCGGCTGGCTGGCCCAGGTCTTCTCCCTCCGCCGCTACCTGCTGACCAACGCCGTGCTGTTCCTGGTCTTCTCGGTCCTGTGCGCCTTCGCGGCGAGCCTGGAGCAGATGATCGTGCTGCGGGCGATCCAGGGGTTCAGCGGCGGGGTGCTGATCCCGATGGCCTTCACCATCATCATCACCCTGCTGCCCAAGGCCAAGCAGCCCGTCGGGCTCGCCCTGTTCGCGCTGTCGGCGACCTTCGCCCCGGCGATCGGGCCGACCATCGGCGGCTATCTGACCGAGAACTGGGGCTGGCAGTACATCTTCTACGTCAACCTGATCCCCGGCGCGCTGATGGTCGGGATGCTGGCGGTCTCCCTGGAGGCCGCGCCGATGAGGCTGGCCCTCCTGAAGTCGGGGGACTGGCCGGGCATCGCCACCCTGGCCCTGGGGCTCGGCAGCCTGCAGACCGTGCTGGAGGAGGGCAACAAGGAGGACTGGCTCGGCTCGCCCTTTATCCTGCGGCTGAGCGTCGTCGCGGCGGTCAGCCTGGTCCTGTTCGTCTGGATCGAGCTGCGCAGCGCGCGGCCGCTGCTGAACCTGCGGCTGCTGGCGCAGCGCAACTTCGGCTTCGGCATCCTCGCCAACTTCATGCTGGGCGTGGCGCTGTACGGATCGGTCTTCGTCCTCCCCGTCTATCTCGCGCGCATCCAGGACTACAACGCCGAGCAGATCGGCGCCGTGCTGGCCTGGACCGGGCTGCCGCAGCTCCTGCTGATTCCCCTGGTGCCCCGGCTGATGGCGCGGTTCGACGCGCGCCTGCTGATCGCCGTCGGCTTCGCGCTGTTCGCCGCGAGCGCCTTCATGAACACGACGATGACGGCGGACCACGCCGCCGACCAGCTCCTGCTGCCGAACATCGTCCGCGCCGTCGGGCAGGCGCTCGTCTTCGCGCCGCTGTCGGTCGTCGCCACCGCCGGCATCGACCGGGAGAACGCCGGCTCCGCCTCCGGCCTGTTCAACATGATGCGCAACCTCGGCGGCGCCGTCGGCATCGCCCTGCTGCAGACCGTCCTGACCAAGCGGGAGCAGTTCCATTCCAACATCCTGTCGCAGGCGGTGTCGCTGTTCGATCCGGCGACCGTGGCGCGGGTCGACCAGCTCACCCGGCATTTCCAGAGCCGCGGCTTCCCCGACCCCATCGACGCCGGCCGCCGCGCCTACGCGGCGATCGGCGCGGTCATCCGCCAGCAGGCCTTCGTGATGGCCTTCAGCGACGTCTTCTTCCTCCTGGGGATCGCCCTGACCGTCGCCCTCGGGGCGTCGCTGCTGTTGCGCAAGCCGGCGTCCGCCGGCGCGGCCGGCGCCCATTGACCCCCGAGACCGACACCGGCGACCGGAGCGTTCCGATGAAACACACCCTCGACCGGCCGGCGCCGGCCCCCGTCATCCCCGTCCGCCGCGGCCGTGGCGCCTCCTCCTCGCGCTGCGCGCCGGTCGTGGAGGTGGTGGAGTGGTTGGCCGGCGACGACTGCCACGCCATGGACGAGGCGGCCCTGGCCGCCGGGCTGGGCCGCCGGCTGCGGGCGGTGGGGCTGCCGGTCGACCGGCTAACGCTCCACCTGCGCACGCTGCATCCGGAGATCCTCGGGCGCACCCTGGCCTGGGCGCCGGACGAGGCGGTGGAGGTCCGCGAACACGGCCTCGCCGCGGCGGCCCGCTTCGTCGGGAGCGCCGTGCACCGGGTGATGGAGACGGGCAAGCCGCTGCGGGTGCGGATGGCCGACCAGACGGCGCCGGTGTCCGGCCTGGACGTCTTCGCCGGACGCGGCTTGGTGGAGCTGCTGATCGCGCCGCTGAACGGCACGGACGGCCCGGTCAGCGCCGCCGCCTTCGGCACGGCGCGGCCCGGCGGCTTCTCGGCGGCCGACCACGCGGCCCTGCAGCGCATCCTGCCGGCGCTGCGCAACGGCTGCGAGCTGCGCACCTTGCGCCAGATGGAGCGGACGCTGCTCGACACCTATGTCGGGACCGCCACGGCCCGGCGCATCCTGGCCGGCCATGTCCGGCGCGGCCAGGTGGAGACGCTGCGCACGGCACTGCTGCTGTGCGACATGCGCGGCTTCACGGATCTGTCGAACCGCCTGCCGAGCGCCCGCGTGCTGGCGCTGCTCGACCGCTATTTCGACGAGGTGCTGCCGGCCGTCGCGGCGGCCGGCGGCGAGGTGCTGAAGTTCATGGGCGACGCCGTGCTGGCCTTCTTCCCCGACCGCCGGCCGGAGGCGGCCTGCGCCATGGCGCTGCGCGCGGCGCGGGAGATCGGCGAGCGCCTGGCGCCCCACGCCGCGGCCGAGCCGCCGCTGGCCGCCGCCGTCGCGCTGCACTACGGCGAGGTGAGCTACGGCAACATCGGCTCCGGCCGGCGGCTCGACTTCACCCTGGTCGGACCGGACGTGAACCTCGTCAGCCGCATCCAGGCGGTGGGCAGCCGGACCGGCCGGCCGCTGCTGATGTCGCGCAGCTTCGCCGACCGGCTTCCCGGCGAGCGGGTGGCGCCGGTCGGACGGTTCGCGCTGAAGGGCTTCGCCGAGCCGGTGAGCCTCTTCGGGCTGGCCGTCCCGCCGGACGGAGTGCCGGCCCGACCGGAGGAGGGGAGGGCGGACGGCGGCCGCTGAACGGCGGCACGGCCGGGGGGCGGGAGCGGCCGGGCCGGCACGCGGGATTGGACAGGGCGTCCCACAGATCCATACAATGCACCGGGCCGGTCGCGTGCGCGCCCGCCGCCGCACCACTTTTCGCCCGGAGACAGGGATTGAGCAGCGTGAAGGGCGCGAGTGTCCGCATGCCGGCGGAGCGGAGCAACTGGGTTCCGGACATCGCGAACCGCGACAGGCCCGTCTATCTGGCCATTGCGGAAGCCATCGCCGACGACGTCCGGACGGGCCGGCTGGTCCCCGGCCAGCGCCTGCCGCCGCAACGCCTGCTCGCCGAGCGCATGGGAATCGACTTCACGACGGTGTCCCGCGCCTATGTCGAGGCGCGTCGCCGCGGGCTGATCGATGCCCGGGTCGGGCAGGGCACCTTCGTCCGGGCGCCCTCGGCGACGAGACCCGGCGGCGACGGCCGGAGCGTCGCGGCGGCGGCGCGGGTCATCGACATGACGATGAACCAGCCCCCCCTGCCGGATCGCCACGACCTGCCCGGCCGCCTGCGCGACGGGATGGCGGCGGTCGTCAGGGACATGGACCTGCGGGGCATGCTGCACTATCCGGGTGCCGGCGACGGGCGGGAGGACCGTGCGGCCGGCGCGGCATGGCTTGCGGCGCGGCTGCCGGACGTGCCGGTCGAGCGGCTGCTGGTCACGCCGGGCACGCAGGGCGCTCTGCTGGCGCTGCTGACCGCCCTGACCCGCCCCGGCGACGCCGTCTGCGCCGAGGCGCTGACCTATCCCGGCTTCAGGGCGATCGCCGGCCAGCTCGGGCTGCGCATCATCGGCGTGCCCATGGACGGCGACGGGCTGGATCCGGACGCCCTTCGGCACGCCCTCATCCGGCATCGTCCCAAGCTGCTGTACTGCGTCCCGACCTTCCACAACCCGACGACCGCGACGCTGCCGTTGGAGCGCCGCCAGGCCATCGTTGCGGTGGCACGGGAGCACGGCGTGCCGATCGTCGAGGACGACGTCTACGGCCCGCTGCCGGCCGACCCGCCGCCGCCCCTGGCGGCGCTCGCGCCGGAGGCGGTCTACCACGTCGCCGGCCTGGCCAAGTGCCTGTCGCCGATGCTGCGGATCGCCTACGTCGTGTCACCCGACGCGCGGCAGCATCTGCGGGTGGCGGCGGCGCAGCGGGGCACGACGCTGATGGCGTCGCCGCTCAACGCCGCGCTCGCCCGCCGCTGGATCGCGGACGGCACCGCCGGTGCCCTTCTCGACGCCATCCGCGCGGAGGCCGTGGCCCGCCGGGCGCTCGCCGAGTCCATGCTGCCGGCGGACCGCATCGTCACGAAACCCGAGGCATTCCACGTCTGGCTGCATCTGCCGGAGGCCTGGACACGCGGGGAGTTCACCGCGCATCTGCGGACGCGAGGCATCGCCGCGGTGGGCAGCGACGCCTTCGCCACCACGCCGGACACGCCGGAGGCGCTCCGCATCTGCCTGGGCGCCGCCGAGAACCGGGAGGAGGTCCGCCACGTCCTGGAGATCATCGCCGACGCCCTCGATCAACTGCCGTCGTCCGCCGGCGTCATCATCTGACGACGGTCCCGGATCTGACGACGGTCCCGGGCGGGCGTGCCCGGGCTGCGGCAAGTCGCCGCAATGCGATCAATCCAGCTTGATTGATCGGATATTTATGCGGACAAAATCCCTGCAAGTGCGAGGGGTGAGCGGCGTGATTGCCGGCAGGGCGGTCGGATCGGCTGCGCCTTCGTAAGAAACACAGCCATGACGCCATCCTATGCAGAAGCTCGCCCGGTCCCCGCTCGGGGATCATCGGGCCGCCGCGGCCGCTCCGGCCGCGGCGGCTCCCGCTCCGCTCTTCGGTCGGCGCCGGAAAATCCATCCGAAAGCCGTCCGGGGGCGGTTCCGGCAGACCAAGTGGATTCTTGCCGCCGTGCTTCTGGCGGTTTACGCGGCCCGGACTTGCCGGACCAGGCGGTGCTGCTCGATCTCGACGGCCAACGCTTGTACCTGTTCGGCATCGATCTCTGGCCCCGGCACATCCACCATCTCACGGGCGTCATGATCCTGGCGGCGGTCGGGCTGTTCCTGGCGACCGCACTGGCCGGCCGCGTGTGGTGCGGCTACGCCTGCCCGCGGACCGTATGGACGGACCTGTTCGTGCTGGTCGAGGAATCGATCGAGGGTGACCGCGGCGCCCGCATCCGGCTCGACGCGGGGCCGCGCACCGCCGCGTGGGTCCTCAAGAAGACGGCCAAGCACGCGGTGTGGATGGCGATCGCTGCCGTCACCGGCGGCACGGCCGTGCTCCATTTCATCGACTCGCACGGCTTCCTGGCCGATCTCGGGCGGCTCGAGGCGTCGACGCCGGTCCTTTGGTGCGCCCTGACGCGTCCGGCGACGGCGGCGTCCCCGGCGCGCCGCCGCGGTCGGCCGGAAGGATGGTCCGGGAGCTGGCCCCCTTCGGAAACCAGGCGGCTGCCATGACAATTGATCGCATCAATTCCTGTCATCAATCCATACACTGTGAGCATGCATGGTGTCGGCAATCAGGAGCGGAGCATGACGACGGAGCCGCAGCGTTCGGCGACGAGCGCGTTCGAGCTTGGCATGAAGGGGTGCTGCCCGCGCTGCCGCAAGGGGCGGATCTTCCGTGGCTTTCTGAAGCTGGCCCCGCGCTGCGAGGTGTGTGGGCTCGACTATTCGTTCGCCGATCCGGCCGACGGCCCGGCCTTCTTCGCGATGTCGATCGCGAGCTTTCCCGTGGTCGGGTTCGCCGCGTGGCTGGAGCTGGCGCTGCAGGTGCCGCTGCTGATCAACATCATCCTGACGTCGGTCCTGATCGTCGCCGTCTGCTGCGCCCTGCTGCGGCCCCTGAAGGGCTGGCTCGTCTGCTCGCAGTACATCAACAAGGCCGAGGAAGCGCGTCTCGCCGCGCCGGGCGAGGACTGACCGCCTCTCGCCATCGCGTTCCGGCGCACGGGAACGCGGACTCGTCGCCGAATGGAACCGCCTCGACGCCGCGCAGGCGCAGATGGAGCCGCACACGCACACGTGACGCGCGATCGCGGGCCGCCCCGACCGGGGCTGGCGGGGCCGGCGGTCCCGCCGCGGGGTGGCGCGGTCAGGCGGCGGGAAAGGCGAGGGCGCTTTCCCGGGTCACCCGGGCGATCCGCGGGAAGATGTGGCGGACGGCCATGGCGTGCAGGTCGGCCGACGCTCCGGCGCAGGCGTCCTCCACCAGCAGCACCTCGTAGCCGTGCTCCCACGCCTGGCGCGCGGTGGATTCCACGCCGAAGTTGGTGGCGATGCCGCCCAGCACGATGGTGCGCACGCCCCGCCGGCGCAGTTGCAGGTCGAGTTCGGTGCCGTGGAAGGCGCCCCATTGACGCTTGGTGATCACCAGGTCGCTCGGCTGGGCCAGCCCATCCGCCAGGGCCGACCAGTCCGCCGGGAGGCCGCCCGGCGGCCGCGCCGGCGGCTGGTCCACCGGCTGGCGCAGCGCGTCGGCGTAGTCGTCGGCCCAGGCGACGCGCACCAGCACCACCGGGGCGCCGGCGGCGCGGAAGCGGTCGGCCAGCCGCCGTCCGGCGGCCAGGACCTCGGCGCCGGAGCGCGGCGCCAGGTCCATCCCGATGATTCCGTTCTGCAGGTCGATCAGGACGAGGGCGGTGGTCCGTGGGTCGAGCTCGGGCATGGCGTCGTCTCGCATGCGGTCCGGGGGAAGGGTGACAGAGCGCGAGGCGTGCGCTAAGGGAGGACGGGCTCGCGGCAAGGAAGGTTGAGGATGGCCTCGCGAAAATCAAGGGCGACGGCGCTGGAACCGAAACGCAGGCGGGGCCGTGAGCGGGTCGAGGGGCTGCTCGCCGCGGCCGCCGCGGTGTTCGCGGAAAAGGGCTACGACGCCGCGACCATGACCGAGATCGCGGCGCGCGCGGGGGCGGCCATCGGTTCGCTCTACCGCTTCTATCCCTCCAAGGAGGTGCTGGCCGACACCCTGCTCGCCCGCTACGGCGACCACATGCTGGCCGGGCTCGACGCCATCGCGGCGGGGAAGGACGGCCGCGACCCGGCGGCGCTGGCCGACCGGCTGGTCGCCCTTCTCCTGGCGCTGCGCTCCGAGCGCGCGGCGGCGGTCGCCCTGCTGGACGCGCGCGGCGACGGGAACGACCGGCGCGCCGTCCTGCGCGCCGCCATGCGCCGGCGCATCGCCGCCGTCCTCGTCGAGGCCGGGGTGCCGTCCACGGCGGCCGATGCCCGGGCCGCCGTCGTCATGCATCTCCTGCGCGCCGTGCCGGTGCTGGCCGAGGAGGAGGAGGCCGGCGTCGGCGGGGCGGTCGACGCGGCGCGCGCGGTGCTCCGCCGCGCCGTGGCGCCGGACCTGTGAGGCGGTCGCGCGGCTCCCGGACGGGGCGGCGGCGCCGCGCCGCACCGCCGCCCGCCGGGTCAGCCCGGCATCAGCACCGTGTCGACGACATGGATCACGCCGTTGGCCTGGTGGACGTCGTAGGTGGAGATGTTGGCGACCGTACCGGCGCCGTCGCGGATGGCGATGTTGTGCGGGCCGTTCATGGAGGCGGTGAGGATGGCGCCGTTGACCGTCTTCAACGTCGCCTCGCCGTTGCCGGCGGCGATCCGCTGCTTCAGCGCCGCCGCGTCGAGGCGGCCGGGCACCACGTGGTAGGTCAGGATCCTGGTGAGCGCCCCCTTGTTCTCCGGCTTGACCAGGGTGTCCACGGTGCCCGCCGGCAGGTCGCGGAAGGCGGCGTCGGTCGGCGCGAACACGGTGAAGGGCCCGGCGCCGCGCAGCGTGTCCACCAGCCCCGCGGCCTTGACCGCGGCCACCAGCGTGGTGTGGTCGGCGGAGTTGACGGCGTTGTCGACGATGGTCCTGCCGGGCAGCATCGGCTGGCCGCCGACGATCACCGGGGCGGCCGCCGGACCGGCCATCGGGGCATCCGCCATGGTGCCCGCCATGGTGCCGGCCACGGCGCCCCAGGCGAGGGTGGACAGGACGGCGGCGGACAGCAGAACGGTGGTGCGATTGCTCATGGTCTCTTCCCTGTCGCTGTGTCGTTGGCAGTCGAGTGCGCACTCACCGCCGCATACGGACGTGCGGCCGCGTTCGGATCGCCGGCGGACACGACTTTCTTTCGCCCGATCGCGGTACGCCGTTCGCGCCGGGAGAGCCGCCGGTCCGCGAGCGCACGCCGCGCCATGCGGTGACCACCGCCGCCGCCGGGGCGACCGCGAACAGGGCGAACAGCCAGAAGGCGGCGTGCGACGCCCCCGCCGCGCCGCCGGGTGTGGCGATGCCGGCGCGGTTGGCGGCCGCTCCGGCCGCCGCGGCACCCAGCGCCGCGGCGAAGAGCTGGACCGTGGTGACGGCCGCCGCCGCGAGGTCCTGTTCGGCCGCCGCGGCGGCCCGGATGGTGCGGGTCACCAGGTGGGGCCAGCACAGGCCGATGCCGAAGCCGACCAGCAGCAGCCCGGCGCAGGCCGGCACCAGGGCGCCGCCCGCCGGCAGGTACGCCGCGCCGAGCGCCAAGCCGGCCAGGCACAGCGCCGGACCGAGCGCGACGGCGCGCTCCGCCCGCCGGCCGCTCCAGTCGGCGCCGAGCAGCGACCCGAGCGTCCAGCCCATGGCCGGCAGGGCGGCCAGATAGCCCGCGGCCAGAGGGGACTGTCCGTGCAGGACCTGCAGCAGGTAGGGCACGTACACCTCCGGCTGCATGCCGATCATCAGCAGCGCCACCGTGACGTACAGCGCGCCGGGCGCCCGCCCCGCCCGCAGGGCACCCGCCGGCAGCAGGCGCACGGCGGCCCGCCGTTCCACCGCCACCAGCAGGGCCAGCAACGCCAAGGCGCCGAGAATGCCGGCGGCGTGGCGTGACGGATCCGTGCCCACCCCGCCCGCCGACAGGACCAGCACGGCGAGGGAGAGCAGCAGCAGTTGGCCGGCCGGGAGCGCTCCGTCCGGCCGTGCCCCGTCCTCCCGTGCGCCCGCCGTTCCGGGAAGCGTCGCCCACGCCAGGGCGGCGAACAGGGCGGTGGCCGGCAGCAGCGTCCAGAAGGCGGCGCGCCAGGCCCCGGCCGCGGCGAACACGCCGCCCAGCGCCGGTCCGATGAGCGTCGCCACCCCCCACAGGGTGGAGATCAGGCCGATGGCGCGGGCCCACAGCGGTTCCGGAAAGACGAGGCGGACGACGCCGTAGGCCAGCGCGTAGAGCAGCCCGCCGCCCAGCCCCTGGACGAAGCGGCCGGCCAGCAGCACGGCCATCGACGGCGCCGCGGCGCAGGCGAGCGAGCCGGCGCCGAACAGCAGCGCCGCGACGGCATAGGCGCCGCGCCCGCCGGAGCGGCGCAGCAGCCGTGCCGACACGGCGGCGCCGAGGATGGACGCGACGACGAACAGGGTCGTGCTCCAGGCGTAGTAGTCGAGGCCGCCGATGTCGCGGACGACCGACGGCATGATGGTGGCGGCGACGTAGATGTTGACCGCCTGGAGCAGCACCCCGCCGCCGAGCACCAGGGAGTGGGCGGCGTTGCGTCCGGCGAACAGCGCCGCCCAGCCGGCGGGCACCGCGGCGGTCATCGGATCGGCTCCCCGGCGAGCGCGGCGAGCTTGTCCGGGTTGCGGACGATGAAGACGTCGGTCGCCCGGCCGGCCTCGTCGAAGGCGAAGCCGACGCTGGCCGCGACGCCGCCCACTCCCTGGTGCTTGGCGGACCGCAGCAGGAAGCCGCGCCCGCCGTTGATGTCCGCCGGCACCCAGCGGTAATCGGCCCAGTAGCCGCCGAGCCGGTCGGTCAGGAAGGACAGGACCGCCGTCTTGCCCTGCAGCACGTCCAGCAGCGTGGCCACCTTGCCGCCGCCGTCCGCGCTGAGCCGCACGTCGTCGGACAGGAGGGCCGCCAGCGGGGCGGTGATCCCGTCGGTGACGGCGGTCCGGAACGCGTCGAGCAGGCGGTCCTGGCGGTCCGGAGCGACCACGTGCCGGACCTTCGTCCGGTCGACGTTGGCCTTGGCGCGCTGCACCAGCTTGCGGCACGCCGCCTCACCGACGCCGAGCGCCGCGGCGACCTCCGGGTAGGGGCGGTCGAAGACCTCGTGCAGCAGGAAGGCGGCCCGTTCCTTGGGTGCCAGCCGCTCCAGCATCAGGAGGAACGCGGTGGTGAGCGAGGCCGCCAGCTCGCGCCGGTCTTCCGCGTCGTCGACCGCGGTGGGGACCGCGGTGTGGACCGGCTCCGGCAGCCACGCGCCGACATAGTCGACGCGGGCGCGGTGGGCGGCCCGGAGCAGGTCGAGGCAGCGGCGGGTGCAGGCGGTCGTCAGCCATCCCGCCGGATTGTCGATCGCGGCGCGGTCGGCCGCCTGCCACTTGAGGAAGGTGTCCTGCACGGCGTCCTCGGCGTCGGCGCGCGAGCCCAGGATGCGGTAGGCCAGCCCCAGCAGCGTGGGGCGGGCCTCCGCGAACGCCGCGACGGGGTCGCGTCCGTCCATCTCAATGCCCCGAGATCTGGATGCGGTTCCACAGATTGATCATCGCGACCGTCCCGGTGATGATGCCGATCTCCGCCTCGGTGAAATGGCGCCGCAGCTCGGCGCGCAAAGCCCCGAGGTCGGCCCGGCCGTCGAGGACGGTCAGCGCCTCGGTCCAGGCCAGCGCCGCCTTCTCCCGCGCGGTGAAGTCGCCCACCTGGTCCCAGACGATGATCCGGTCCAGCCGCTCGTTGGTTTCGCCGTCGTCGCGGGCCTCGCGCGTGTGCATCTTGACGCAGAAGGCGCAGCGGTTGATCTGCGAGGCGCGCAACTGGACCAGGTGGTGGATGGTCCGGTCGAGCCCGCGGGCGTCCATCGCCTGGTGGACGGCGGCCAGCGCCTTGAGGACGTCGGGGATCTCCAGATCGTAGCGGATTGCCCTGGTGTCGTTCATGGTCCGTCTCCGTGGCGGTCGGCCGATCCGACCTTCGTTCCGGTGACGAACGGCGGCACCGCCCTGTGACGTGCCCGACGCTTTTTCCCGATGGGGCGACCGGCGCCCGGCCGCCGTCACGGCGAACGCACTTGCCGCCGTTCCATGAAGGGCGATGTTCCTGTCGTCGCCCGGAGACCGCCCGGGGGGCGGACGGAACGGTTCGGGAGGCTCTGCCATGGCCGCACTCAGGACGCTTGCCCTCGTGCTGGGCGCCGTCATCCTCGTGCCGGCGGGCGCGCACGTCCTCGAACTGCCTGGCAAGATCGGGATGGACCGGGATGCCTACGCCCTCGTCCAGTCCATCTACCGGGGCTGGGCCCTGTTCGGCATCCCGATCGTCGCGGCGGTGCTGGCGAACGGCGCCCTTTTCGTCGCCCTGCGGCGCCGGGAACCGGCGCAGGCCCGCTGGGCGCTGGCGGCATGCCTGCTGATCCTGGCGAGCCTCGGTGTCTTCTTCGTCTGGGTCTTCCCGGCCAACCAGGCGACGGCCAATTGGACCACGCTGCCGGACGTGTGGGAGAACCTGCGGCGGGACTGGGAATACGGCCACGCCGCGGCCGCGCTGCTCGTCGCCGCCGCGTTCCTGGCGACCGTCATGGCGACGGTGCGGCGGTAGGGCGGTTTCCGACCGGACCCGACCGCCGGCGTCGCGATGCCGGAGAGAAATTCCGCCGCCCTTGTCGAATCCGCCGGGGCCCGTTCGTCGTGGAGGCAGGGAGGCCATCGGGGCCGCCCACGCAAGGGGAGACAGACGATGCGCGTGATGGTGATGGTCAAGGCGACGCAGGACAGCGAAGCGGGCGCGATGCCCTCCGCCGAGCTGGCCGAGGCGATGGGCAAGTACAACGAGGAACTGATCGCCGCCGGCATCATGCTGTCCGGCGAAGGCCTCAGGCCCTCCGCGCAGGGCAAGCGCGTCGCCTTCGACGGGCCGAGCCGCACCGTGATCGACGGTCCCTTCGCGGAAACGCGCGAGCTGGTCGCCGGCTACTGGTTGTGGGAGGTTAAGGACATGGACGAAGCGGTCGCGTGGGTGAAGCGCTGTCCCAACCCGATGCCGGGGCCGAGCGAGATCGAGCTCCGCCCGGTGGTGGAGATGGCCGATTTCGCCGAGGTGCTGACCCCCGAGGTCGCCGAGCTCCACGAGCGCAACCGCAAGCAGCTCGAGAGCCGCTGACGGCCGCCGATGGCGTCCGGTCGCCGCCGGGTCTTGTCGAACGGGGGGACGCGTCCCCGGTCTGGAGGTGTGGTGGCGACCGAGGTCCATCGGACGGTCGAGACGGTCTTCCGGATCGAGCGGGCCCGGCTCATCGCCGGCCTCGCCCGGATGACGCGCGACGTCGACCGGGCCGAGGAGCTGGCGCAGGACGCGCTGGCGACCGCTCTGGCCGAATGGCCGGCGACCGGCGTTCCCCGCAACCCCGGCGCCTGGCTGCTGGCCGTCGCCAAGCGCCGCGCGATCGACGCCGGGCGCCGTGAGCGGATGCGCGACCGCAAGCACGCCGAGATCGCCCGGCACATCGAGGCGGACCGCGATGGCGGCGTCGCGGCGCTGGAGGCGGCGATGGACGACGACATCGGCGATCCCCTGCTCGGGCTGATCTTCACCGCCTGCCACCCGGTGCTGTCCAGGGAGGCGCGGGCGGCGCTCACGCTCCGGCTGGTCGGCGGCCTCACCACCGGGGAGATCGCGCGCGCCTTCCTGACGAGCGAGCCGACGATCGCCCAGCGCATCGTCCGCGCCAAGAAGACGATCCGCCAGGCCGGCCTCGCCTTCGAGGTGCCGCGCGGCCGCGAGCGCGCCGCACGGCTCGCCTGGGTGCTCGAGGTGGTCTACCTCATCTTCAACGAGGGCTATGCCGCCACCGCCGGCGAGGACCTGGTCCGCCCCGCGCTGTGCGCGGAGGCGCAACGGCTCGGACGCATCCTCGCCGGGCTCGCGCCGGCGGAACCCGAGGTGTTCGGCCTGCTCGCGCTGATGGAGATCCAGGCCTCCCGCCTCGCCGCGCGCCAGGACCCCGACGGCGGCTTCGTCCCGATCACGCGGCAGAACCGCGCGCGCTGGGACCGGCGGCTGATCCGCCGCGGCCTCGCCGCGCTCGCGCGGGCCGAGGCGCTGGGCGGCGCCGACGGACCCTATGCGCTCCAGGCGGCGCTGGCCGCCTGCCATGCGCGGGCGCGGAGCGCCGAGGACACCGACTGGCTGGAGATCGCCGGCCTCTACGACCGGCTCGCCGCGGTGGCGCCCTCGCCGGTCGTCGAACTCAACCGCGCGGTGGCCCACAGCATGGCCCACGGCCCGGACGCCGGCCTCGCGCTGCTCGACGCGATCGTCCAGACCGCCGCGCTGGAGGACTACGCGCCGCTGCCGGCGGCGCGGGCCGACTTCCTCTTTCGCGCGGGGCGGCTCGCCGAGGCCCGCGGCGAGTTCCTGCGGGCCGCCGCGCTGACCGGCAACGCGCGGGAGAGGCAGTGGCTCCTCGCCCGCGCCGCCGCCTGCGCGCCCTGAAGCGGCCGCCGGCCGGCCGAACGCCGCGGGCGTGTTTGGAGCAAGACCGCGTTTGACCGGATCGGCCAAGCGCGGTCTTGCTTTAGGCGCCGGGCAGCGCCACGCCCATCTCCGCCATCGCCTCGGCGCAGGCCGCCGCACAGCCCCGCATGACCTCCGCGTCGACGGCGCCGATGCAGCCCAGGCGGAAGCTCTCGACCGCCGTCATCTTGCCGGGATAGATGACGAAGCCGCGGCGCTTCATGGCCTCGTAGAAGGCGGGAAAGCGGTAGGCCGGGTCGTCGGGGGCGAGGAAGGTGACGATGATCGGCGACTGCAGGGCGTCGGGCAGCAGGGTGCGCAGGCCGAGCCGGCGCATCGCCGCCACCAGGGCGTCGCGGTTGGCGGCGTAGCGGGCCAGCCGCGCCGGCTGCCCGCCCTCGGCGTCGAACTCGTCGAGCGCCTGGCGGAACGCCGCCAGGACGTGGGTGGCGGGGGTGAAGCGGAACTGCCCGGTGCGCTCCATGTAGGCCCATTGCGCCGCCAGATCGAGGCTGAGCGGGGCGGTGCCGTGCCGCGCCGCCGCCGCCAGGGCGTCGCTGCGGACGATGACGAAGCCGAGGCCGGGCACGCCCTCCAGGCACTTGTTGGTGGAGAAGACGATCGCCTCGTAGGGGTGGCGCACGGGGTCGAGGGGCAGGGCGCCGAAGGCGCTCATGGCGTCGACGATCAGGCGCACGCCGCGGGCGGCGGCGAGGTCGGCAACGGCCGCGGCCTCGTTGAGGATGCCGGTCGAGGTCTCGACCTGCACCACCGCCAGGTGGGTGACGTCGGCGTGATCGTCGAGCGCGCGGTCGACGGCGGCGGCGGTCAGCGGCTCGCCCTCGTCCAGCCCCAGCGCGGCGTGGGCGATCCCGGCGCGGCGGCAGATCTCCACCATGCGCTGCCCGTAGGCGCCGTTGACGCCGATCAGCACGCGGCCGCCGCCGCCCGCCAGGGTCAGCAGCGCCGCTTCCACCGCGAAGGTGCCGCTGCCCTGCATCGGCACGCAGGCGTAACGGTCTTCCGGCGCCGCGGCGATGGCGAGCAGGCGGCGGCGCACCTCGGCGGTCAGCGCGCGGAAGTCGCCGTCCCAGGAGCCCCAATCCTCCAGCATCGCCCGCTTGACGCTGTCGGTGGTGGTCAGTGGGCCCGGGGTGAGCAGCCAGCGGCGTGGGCCGGTCATGATGGATCGTCCTGCGGTCTGTGGTCGGGACGGAGCCTGCCGGACCCGATCCCATCAGTCAAAACGCGTTCTACGATGCTCGCATAGACAAAACCTATGGATCGCTGCTCCCGGAAAAGCCGAGCCCGCCCAGCGGCTTGGGCGCGGCCGGGCGGTGCCCGGGGGTGGCCGGGCGGGTGCCGGGCGCGGGAATCCGGCCGTCTTTGGTCGTGGAACGTCACGAAAACATACGGGCCCGGTCATCAAACGGTCGTTCGCCGTCCGGATGATGCCGACGCACCGCGACCACGCCGTCGCCACAGGAACCGGGGGAAGAGATGGGGATCAGGACGCTGCTGGCCGCCACCGTGGCGGCGGCCGCGCTCGGCATCGCGCCGGCGCACGCCAAGACCGAGCTGACCGTCTACACCGCGGTCGAGCCGGAAGAGCTGGACGGGTTCGAGAAGGCCTTCGAGGCCGCCCACCCCGACGTCGACATCCGCTGGGTCCGCGACAGCACCGGCATCGTCACCGCCAAGCTGCTGGCGGAGAAGGACAACCCCCGCGCCGACGTGATCTGGGGCCTGGCCGCCACCAGCCTGCTGGTGATGGACAAGGAGGGCATGCTGGAGCCCTACGCGCCCAAGGGGGTGGAGGCGCTCGACAAGAAGTATCTCGACACCCGCCACGACACGCCGCACTGGGTCGGCCAGCGCGCCTGGATCGCCTCGATCTGCGTCAACACCGCCGAGGCCGAGGCGAAGAAGCTGCCGATCCCGGCCTCCTGGGACGATCTGGCGAAGCCGGTCTACAAGGGCGCCATCGTCATGCCCAACCCGAACTCCTCGGGCACCGGCTTCCTCGACGTCTCCTCGTGGATGCAGATGTGGGGGGCGGACAAGGCCTGGGCCTACATGGACAAGCTGCACGAGAACGTGGCGGTCTACACCCACTCCGGCTCCAAGCCCTGCAAGATGGCGGCGAAGGGCGAGTTCCCCATCGGCATCTCCTTCGCCTACGTCGGCGCCCAGCTGAAGGAGAAGGGCGCACCGCTGGAGGTGGTGGCGCCGTCCGAGGGCGTGGGCTGGGACCTGGAATCCTTCGCCCTGGTCAAGGGCTCGAAGAACCTGGAGGCGGCCAAGACGCTGGCGGACTGGTCGGTCTCCCGCCAGGCCAACGAGATGTACAACGAGGCCTACGCCGTCGTCGCCATGCCGGGCGTCGCCAAGCCGGTGAAGCATTTCCCGGCCGGCATCCAGGACCGGATGATCGACAACGACTTCGCCTGGGCGGCGGAGCACCGCGCCGACATCCTGAAGACCTGGCAGGAGCGCTACGGCGCCAAGAGCGAGCCGAAGAGCTGAGGCCGGCATGACCCGCTCCCCCCCGCCACCGGCCCTGCACGTCGAGGACGTCGTCAAGAGCTACGGGCGCTTCCGGGCGCTCGACGGCGTGTCACTCGCGGTGGCGGAGGGGGAATTCGTCTGTTTCCTCGGCCCGTCGGGCTGCGGCAAGACCACGCTCCTGCGCGTCGTCGCCGGGCTGGAGCGGCAGAGCGCCGGCCGCGTCTTCCAGCGCGGCGTCGACGTCTCCGACCGGCCGCCGGCGGCGCGCGACTTCGGCATCGTCTTCCAGTCCTACGCCCTGTTCCCCAACCTGACGGTGGCGCGCAACGTCGCCTACGGGCTGGAGCACGGGCCGCGCGCGGCGCGGCGCCCGCGCGGCGCGATCGCCGCCCGCGTCGACGAGCTGCTGGACCTGGTCGGGCTGGCCGACCAGGCCGCCAAGTACCCGGCGCAGCTCTCGGGCGGGCAGCAGCAGCGGGTGGCGCTGGCCCGTGCCTTGGCCTCGTCGCCGGGCCTGCTGCTGCTGGACGAGCCGCTGTCGGCGCTCGACGCCAAGGTGCGCCAGCGGCTGCGCGGCGAGATCCAGAACCTGCAGCGCCGCCTCGGCGTCACCACCGTCATGGTGACCCACGACCAGGAGGAGGCGCTGTCGGTCGCCGACCGCATCGTCGTCATGAACCGCGGCCGCATCGAGCAGGTGGGCACGCCGGCCGAGATCTACGCCCGGCCGGCGACGTCCTTCGTCGCCGGCTTCGTCGGCGCCGCCAACTTCCTGGCGGGCCACCGGACGCCCGACGGGCGGCTGCGCCTCGGCCCGCCCAACGGCGCCGGCGGCGAGCCGCTGACCCTGTGCCTGCGGCCGGAGGACGTCGCCTGCGAGCCGGCCGACGAGGGCGCGGCCGGGCCGGACGTCCTGATCGGCACCGTCGCCGGGGCGGAGTTCCTCGGCCCCGTCTACCGCACCCGCGTCGCCGTGCCGCGGCTGGCCGCCGAGCCCATCCTCGCCGACCTGCCGGCGGCCCACGCGCTGGGCCTCGGGCTGGAGCCCGGGCGGCGGGTGCGCATCCGGGTGGCCGAGGACCGGCTGCGCGCCTTTCCCGTGGACGCGGGGCCCGTGGACGCGGGGCCCGTGGCGTGACCGCCCAGGCCGACACGGCGCCGCTCGCCACGGCTCCCGCGCCCGCGCGGGCGCACGACGGCGAGCTGTGGGCGCTGCGGGCGGCGCTGCTCGCCGTCGCCGGCTTCCTCGCCGTGTTCGTGCTGCTGCCGCTCGGATCGCTGCTGGTCCGCGCCGTGCTCGACCGCGGCGGCGCCTTCGTCGGGCTGGCCAACATCCGCGACTATCTCGCCTCGCCGGCCCTAGCGGTGTCGCTGGGCAACTCCCTCCTCGTCGCCGGGGCGACCACGGCCCTGGTGGTGCCGCTGGCCTTCGTCTACGCCTACGCCCTGACCCGCTCGCGGCTGCCGGGGCGGGGGCTGCTGCGGCACGTCGCGCTCTTGCCGCTGCTGGCGCCGTCGCTGCTGCCGGCGATCGCGCTGGTCTATCTTTTCGGCAACCAGGGCGTGCTGCGCGGCCTGCTGATGGGGCACAGCGTCTACGGCCCCATCGGCGTGGTGATGGGGATGGCGTTCTACGTCTTCCCCCACGTGCTGATGATCCTGGTGACGGCGCTCGCCACCGCCGACGGCCGGCTCTACGAGGCGGCCGAGGCGCTGGGGGCGGGGCGCTGGACGGTGTTCCGCACGGTGACCCTGCCGGGTGCCCGCTACGGGCTGGTCAGCGCGTCGGTGGTCGCCTTCACCCTGGCGATCACCGATTTCGGCGTGCCCAAGGTGATCGGCGGCTCCTTCGACGTGCTCGCCACCGACGTCTACAAGCAGGTGGTGGGGCAGCAGAACTTCTCCATGGGCGCGGTGGTGGGGCTGGTGCTGCTGGTGCCGGCCGTGGTCGCCTTCGCCATCGACGTGGCGGTGCAGCGCCGGCAGAGTGCGGCGGTGAGCGCCCGCTCGGTGCCGCTCGTGCCGCGCCGCAGCCGGCGGCGCGACGCCGCCCTGCTGGCGGTCTGCCTGCCGGTGGCGGCGGCGGTGCTCGGCATCCTCGGCACCGCCGCCTGGGCCTCGACCATCAGCTTCTGGCCCTACAACCTGGCGCCGACCTGGCGCCACTACGACTTCGCCGCGAACTCCCCGGACGGCTGGCTGCCCTACCTCAACAGCCTGGAGATGGCGGGCTGGACGGCGCTGGCCGGCAGCGCGGTGATCTTCACCGGCGCCTATCTCATGGAGAAGGGGCGGGGGCACGCGGCGCTGCGCCACGGCATCCGGGCGCTCGCCATGGTGCCGCTGGCGGTGCCGGGGCTGGTGCTGGGCATCGCCTACATCTTCTTCTTCAACGCCCCGGCCAACCCGCTGGGGTTCCTCTACGGCACCATGGCGATCCTGGTGCTGTCGACCGTCGCCCACTTCTACACCGTCGCCCACCTCACCGCCGTGACCGCGCTGAAGCAGGTGGATGCGGAGTTCGAGGCGGCCTCGGCGTCGCTCAAGGTGCCGTTCTGGACGACCTATCTCCGGGTGACGGCGCCGGTGTGCCTGCCGGCGATCCTCGACATCGCCGTCTATCTCTTCGTCAACGCCATGACGACGGTGAGCGCGGTCGTGTTCCTCTATGCCCCCGACACCAAGCTGGCCTCCATCGCCGTCCTCAACATGGACGACGTCGGCGACACCGCGCCGGCCGCCGCCATGGCCATGCTGATCTTCGCCACCGCCTTCGCCGTGCGCGTGCTGTTCCTCGCCGCCGCCCGCACCCTGGTGGCGCGCACCCAGGCATGGCGGGGATGACCGCGGGCGCGGGCGTTGCCAAACGGCGCGGCGTGCTGTAGAACCGCTTCCGCATCGAGAGTTGGGGCGACGCCCAACGCCAACCTGCCGATCCGGGCAAGGTGGCGCTTCCGCAAGGAAGGATGTGGCCGAGCCGGCAACCAAACGGACAAGGGCCACGGCGTCCACCCCAATGAAGGGGCCCAGTAAAGGGGAAGGACGCACGCGACCATGCCGATCAAGATTCCCGACGATCTGCCCGCCCGCCGCACGCTCCAGGCGGAAGGCGTCGTCGTGATGCGCGAGACCGACGCGGTGCGCCAGGACATCCGGCCGCTGCGCATCGGGCTGCTCAACCTGATGCCGAACAAGATCAGCACGGAAACCCAGCTCGCGCGCCTGATCGGCGCCACGCCGCTGCAGGTGGAGCTGACGCTGGTGAGGATCACCAACCACGTCGCGCGGAACACCCCGGCCGATCACATGGAGTCCTTCTACCGGCCCTGGTCCGACGTCCGCACCGAGCGCTTCGACGGCTTCATGATCACCGGCGCGCCGGTGGAACGGATGCCGTTCGAGGCGGTGACCTACTGGGACGAGCTGCGCCGCATCCTCGACTGGACGCAGAGCCACGTCCACCACTGCCTGACCATCTGCTGGGCGGCCCAGGCGGCGCTCCACCACTTCCACGGCATGCCCAAGCACGACCTGCCGCGCAAGGCCTTCGGCGTCTTCCGGCACCGGACGCTGGTGCCGACCTCGCCCTATCTGCGCGGCTTCTCCGACCGCTTCCCGGTCCCCGTCTCGCGCTGGACCGAGGTCCGCCGCGAGGACATCCCGGCCGGCTCCGGCCTCACCGTGCTGGCCGAGAGCGACGAGACCGGGCTGTGCCTGGTCGACGACCCGGCGCATCGCGCGCTCCACATGTTCAACCATCTCGAATACGACACGTCGTCGCTGGCCGACGAGTACCGCCGCGACCTCGCCGCCGGGGTGGACATCGCGGCGCCCTCCGGCTATTTCGCCGGCGACGACCCGCGCCAGCCGCCCGAGAACTCCTGGCGGGGCAGCGCCCATCTCCTGTTCGGCAACTGGATCAACGAGATCTACCAGACCACGCCGTTCGACCTCGCGGCGATCGGCCGCGAGACGGCCGAGGCGTGCCGGGCGTGACGGGACACGGCGCGGGACGGCGGGTCACCCGCCATATTCCCGCGCCACGTCCATGAAGGCGCGCACGGTGCGCAGGCGGCGGCGCTCGCGCAGGCACACCGCGTACTCGGTCATGCTCAGCTGGGCGCCGGTGATCGGCAGCTTCACCAGCCTGGTGTCCTTGCCCATCTCGCTCTCCACCACCACGCCGGCGCCGAAGCCGGCGGCCACCGCCTCGCGCGCCGCCTCGCGGGTGTTCACCTCCATCACCACGTCGGGCTCGATGCCGCGCTCGGCCAGCGCTCGCTCGATCACCCGGCGGGTCACCGAGCCGCCGCTGCGCCACACCACGGGCTGGCCGGCGAACTCCTCGATGTCCACCGAGCGGCGGCCGGCCCAGGCGTGGTCGAGGGGGACGAAGGCGACCACCTTCGGGCTCGCCAGCGGCACCGCCACCAGCCGCGGGTCGCCGTAGACGTCGGCCAGC
This sequence comes from Azospirillum sp. ST 5-10, assembly GCF_051225715.1. Lineage (NCBI taxonomy): Bacteria > Pseudomonadati > Pseudomonadota > Alphaproteobacteria > Rhodospirillales > Azospirillaceae > Azospirillum > Azospirillum sp. ST 5-10. Next base: position 68,593 of record NZ_JBPJSP010000019.1, on the reverse strand, counting down.
ACCGCCACGTCGGTGCGGTAGTCGTAAAGGGTCTGCAACACCTCGGCCGAGCTGCCCAGCGCGATCTCGTAGCGCAGGTCGGGGTGGCGCCGCCGCAGGCGGCTGAGCAGCGGCATCACCGCGAAGGGGCTGTCGGCGCCGAGATGCAGGCGCCCGCCGTCCAGCTTCATGCGCGCGTCCAGCAGCTCCTCCGCCTCCTCCTGCAGGGCGAACAGGCGCGAGGTCACGGAGAAGAGCTGCCGGCCGAGGTCGGTCAGCGCCACCTTGCGGCCCTGGCGCTCGAACAGGCGCACCCCCGACGCCTCCTCCAGAGCCCGCACCTGGCCGGAGATGGTCGGCTGGGTGACGTTCAGCGCCTTGGCCGCGCGGGTGAAGCTGCGCTCCGTCGCGACCATGTGGAAGGCGCGGAGCTGGGCGGTGTTCATAGGCATGGATCTATGGAAGGCGCCGATTTCCCGATTTGATTTATGGTATCGCGGGTGGTTCGCTGGCGCCAACAGATTGTCCGGGAGGCCCGCCGATGACGCCCTTCGCCTATCGCCGCCGCTACGTGGGACCGCTCCGCCTCGTCGTCTTCGACTGGGCCGGCACCTGCATCGACCATGGCTGCCGCGCCCCGGCCGCCGTCTTCCAGGCGGCCTTCGCCGAGCTCGGCGTGACCATCGACGAGGCCGAGGCGCGCGCCCCCATGGGCCTGCCGAAATGGCAGCACATCCGCGCCATCGGCAGCGCCATCGACGCGCGCTGGCGGGCCGCCACGGGGGCCGGCTTCGGCGACGCCGACGCCGACGCGGTGTACGAGCGCTTCCTGCCGCGCCAGATCGCCGTGGTCGCCGACTACGCCGACGTCATCGCCGGCGTGCCCGAGGCGGTGGCGGCGCTGCGGGCCAGGAGGATGCGCATCGGCTCCACCACCGGCTACACCCGCGACATCATGGCGGCCTGCGTCGGCAAGGCGGAGGCCCAGGGCTACGCCCCCGACGCCATGGTGTGCGCCGGCGACCTGCCGACCGGCCGACCCGGCCCGCACATGGTGTTCCGCCTGATGGCCGAGTTCGACGTCTACCCCCCGGCCGCCGTGGTCAAGGTGGGCGACACGCCGGTCGACGTGGAGGAGGGACTGAACGCCGGCGCCTGGACCGTCGCGGTCGCCGCCACCGGCAACGAGGTCGGGCTGACCGCCGAGGCGCTCGCCGCCCTGCCGGCCGCCGAGCGCGAGGGGCGCATCGGCCGGGCCGCGGCGAAGCTGGCCGCCGCCGGCGCCCATTACGTGATCCCGTCGGTGGCCGACCTGCCGCCCGTGATCGCCGACATCGAGGCGCGGCTGGCCCGCGGCGAGACGCCGTGAGCGTCCGCCAGGAGCGGCAGGAGGGCGACACCAACCGCTCCGGCCGGCGCGCCGCCTGGGCGGCGGAGCACGTCGGCCCGCGGGCCGCCGGGCTGGTGGCGCGCGACGCCGCGGCGTTCCTCAGCCAGTCCCTGTCGACGCCCTGCCTGTCGGCGGTGCGCAAGGCCGAGGGCATCTGGATCGAGGACGCCGACGGCCGCCGCTTCATGGACTTCCACGGCAACAACGTCCACCACCTCGGCTACGGCCATCCCCGCCTGAGGCGGGCGCTGGCCGGGCAGCTCGACGACCTCACCTTCAGCCCGCGCCGCTTCACCAACGCCGTGGCGGTGGAGCTGGCGGAGACCCTGACGGCGCTGGCGCCGGGCGGGCTCGACCGGGTGCTGTTCGCCACCGGCGGCTCCGACGCGCTGGAGATCGCGCTGAAGCTGGCCCGGGTGGCGACCGGCCGGCACAAGACGGTGAGCTTCTGGGACTCCTTCCACGGCGCCGGCTTCGGCGCCGCCAGCGTCGGCGGCGAGGCGCATTTCCGCAGCCACGGCCTGGGGCCGCTGCTGGCCGGCGCCGAGCACGTGGCGCCGTTCGCCTGCTACCGCTGCCCCTACGGCCATCCCGGGCCGGCGGCCTGTGGGCTGGCCTGCGCCGGCATGGTGCGCTACGTGCTCGAGCGCGAGGGCGACGTCGCCGCCGTGGTGGCGGAGCCGGTGCGCTCGGTCCCCTACCTGCCGCCGCCGGGATTCTGGCCGGCGGTGCGCGCCGCCTGCGACGCCGTCGGCGCGCTGCTGATCTTCGACGAGATCCCCAACGGCCTGGGCAAGACCGGCCGCCTCTTCACCGCCGAGCACGTCGGCGTGACGCCGGACCTGCTGGTCCTCGGCAAGGCGCTGGGCGGCGGCATGCTGCCGATCGCCGCGGTGCTGGCGCCGGCCCGCCTCGACGTCGCCGGCCACCTCTCGCTCGGCCACTACACCCACGAGAAGAACCCGCTGACGGCGCGGGCGGCGCTGACCACCCTGGAGATCATCCGCGACGAGGGGCTGGTGGAGAACGCGGCGCGGGTCGGCGCCCACGCGCTGGAGCGGCTGCACGACCTGCGCGACCGCCATGCGCTGATCGGCGACGTGCGCGGCCTCGGCCTGCTGATCGGCGTGGAGCTGGTGCGCGACCGTGCCAGCCGCGCGCCGGCCGACGACGCGGCGGAACGGGTGCTCTACGCCGCCCTGGCGCGCGGCCTGTCCTTCAAGACGACCATGGGCTCGGTGCTGACCCTGACGCCGCCGCTGGTGACCACCATCGCCGAGATGGACCGCGCGATCGACATCCTGGACGCCGCGCTGGCGGAGGTGGGATGCCGTTAGGCCCCTCCCCCGGCGCCGCCGGGGGAGGGTGGCGCCACAGGCGCCGGGTGGGGGCAAGGCCCGGCAAGACCATCGGACGCCCATCGGTTCTCAGCGGGAGCGCCGGCTCACCCGCCTGCACCTTGCCCCCACCCTCCCGGCCTTCGGCCGGGCCCCGCCCTCCTCCGGCGGGGCCGGGGGAGGGGTGCGATCATTGCCCCTGCGCCGGCTGCTGCGCCGGCTGCTGCTCCGGTTGTTGTTGCTGCTGCCCCTGGGCCGGCGCGTCGGCGTCGTCGGGCTGCGCCTGGCCGGTCTCCTGCTGCACCCGCTCCAGGTCGGCGATGGCCTGGCGCAGGGTCTGCTCCTTCTCGGTGATCGCCTGCAGGTTGGCGGAGGCCTGCTGGTAGGTCTGGCTCAGCTCGGCGAGCACCTGGCGCTGCTGCTGGATCTCGGTCTTCAGGGTGTCGAGGTTCTGGCTGGCCTCCTGCTCCCCCTGCCGGGCCTGGCTCAGGCGCTGCTCGGTCGCGGCGAGCTCGTCGCTGCGGGCGGCGACGTTCTGGCGCAGCTCGCTCAGCGCCTGGCGCTGCTGCTGGACCTCGGCGGTCAGCGACTCCAGGGCCTGGTTGGCCTCCTGCTCCGCCTGCTGGGCCTGGGTCAGGCGCTGCTGGATGGTCGACAGCTCCTCGGTGCGTCCCGCCAGGTCCTGGCGCAGACCGGTCAGCGATTCCTGGAGCTTCGCCTGCTCCTCGCGCAGGCCGCCCACCTGGTCCTGCAGGCTCGCCACCTCCTGGTTGCGGGTCTGCAGGGTCTTGGTCGCCTCGTCGATCTGCCCTGTCAGCGTCTCCTGGGCCTTGCGCAGCTCCTCCAGGCGGGCCGCCGCCTGCTCGACCTGGGCGGTGCGGTCCTGGAGCTGCTTGTCGAGGCCGCCGGTCTGCTCCTGGAGGGCGGCGAGGCGCTGCTCGGTCTCGGGAACGTCCTGGTGGAGCTTGTCGCGCTGCTGGCGCAGCAGGTCGAGCTCCTGCTGGGCGCTGGCGGTCTCGGTGCGCAGCGTCTCCAGGTCGCCGGTCAAGGCATCGCGCTCGCCGACCTGCCGGCGGAGCTGCGCCATCTCGTCGGCCACCCGGTCGCGCTCCTGGGTCGCCGCCAGCACCTCGTCCTGGAGCCTGGGGATCTGCTCCTCGCGCAGGGAAGTGGCGGTCGCCACCGCCTCGTCGCGGGCCGAGGTCACGGTGGTCAGCTCCTGGCGCAGGGCGGCCGCCTCGTCGCGCGCGTTGCCCGCTGCCGCCCAGCCCCACACCGCGGCGATGATGGCGACGGCCGAGACGGCGCCGAGACCGTAGACGGTCCAGCGGTTGGCCCAGGACGGATGCTCGGGATCGATGGTGGGGGTCGTGTGCGGTGCGTCGCTCATGGCGCGTGGCCCTCCCGTTCGCGTGACGTCAGCCTTGGACAAGCACAACGGCCGAGGTCACGCCCGGTTCCGGACCTATCCCGAGGGGAGGGGCGCCTCCGCCTCCAGGCTGGCGCGGACCACCTCGCCGGTCTTCAGGACGTGGTTGAAGAGGATGTCGCCGGCCGAGCGGCTGTCGCGGATCTCCAGCGCCGCCATCAGCAGCTCGTGCTCGCGCACGGACTCGTCCCAGCGCTCCTGGGAGGTGATGGCGATGTAGCGCGGCCGGCGCGCCCGCGTCATCAGGTCGGCGTGGGTGCGGATCAGCACCGGGTTGCCGGTCAGCGCGATCACCGTCTCGTGGATGCGCTGGTTCAGCGCGAAGTACTCCTCGCGCCGGCCGGCGCGGTACATCCGCACCATCTCGTCGTGGTCGGCGCGCAGCATCCGGAGGTCGGCCGCCGGGGCGGAGGCCGCCGTCAGCTCGGCCGCCAGCCGCTCCAGCGCGGCGATCACCTGGAACAGGCGGGCGATGTCGGCGCCGCTGGGCTTGGCGACGCGGGTGCCGCGGTTGGGCAGCAGCTCCACCAGCCCCTCCACGGCCAGCACCTTCAGCGCCTCGCGGATCGGCGTGCGCGACAGGCCGAAGGCCTCGCACAGGCCGCGCTCGTCGATGCGCTCGCCGGGCTTGAGCTGGCCGGTGACGATCATCTCGCGCAGGCGCTCGCGCGCCTCCAGGTGCATGGCGGTCGGCCCCGTGCGCTTGCGCCGCCGCCCGCCGCTGCCCTTCCCGTCGTCCACCGTCGTCAGCAACCGCCACCTCCGCCCGAGCGGGCGTCTCCGAATCCGGCCGCCGACCATACGGGCTTTTCCCAGCCGGGAGAAGCGCGTGCGCGTCAGAGGCCGACACCCGCAAACATAATTCAAATCGCCCCAGACCTCAACCTCATCCGGACCCGCCGCCGGTCCCGGGAACGTGCGCCCAGGCGATTGCGGGAGGGAAAAGCTCCGCAAGAATCCGTGAGATCCGGCCGAAATTGCCGCATCTGCACAGCGCGTGCGCAGACCGGTGCACAATGAGAAGGCAAGCGGTTCAATCGGTCATCATAATTATATTTTGCTTGCGAAGGGCTGCCCCCTTGCGACACGATCCCGGTGGCGCGGCCCTTTCCGGAGAGCGGCACGCCGCCATCGCCCATCCATCGATCGCCCGCAGCAGACTGGAGGACCCGATGCTCAGCAAACGCCGCCTTCTCTCCACCATCGCCGCGCTGGCCTGTGGCGCCGCCCTGTCGCTCGCCACCGGCGCGGCCGCGGCGGCGGAGCATCTCCGCCTTGCCGGCAACTTCCCGGTCGACCACACCGCCAGCCAGGCGATGGAGATCTTCAAGACGGAGTTCGAGGCCGCCACCAACGGCGCCTTCACGGTCGACCTGTTCCCGGCCATGCAGCTCGGCGGCGCCCAGGAGAACGTCGACCAGGTGCGCTCCGGCACCATCTTCGGCGTCGTCACCTCCATCGCCTACTTCACCCGCACCGTGCCGGAGTACGAGGCGGTCAGCCTGCCCTTCCTGTTCGACAGCCGCGAGGACGCCTTCCGCGTCATGGACGGGGAGGCCGGCCAGCTCTTCGACGCCAAGATGGCCGAAAAGGGCTTCGTCAACCTGGGTTACGGCGAGCTGGGCTTCCGCCACGCCACCAACAACGTGCGCCCGCTGGAGAGCGCGGACGACTTCAAGGGGCTGAAGATCCGCCTGCAGCCCAACGAGGTGCATCTCGAGACCTTCCGCGCCCTGGGCGCCAATCCCATCGCCATGGACGTCAAGGAGCTCTACGCCGCCCTGCAGCAGGGTGTGCTGGACGGCCAGGAGAACCCCTACAACATCATCGCCACCCGCCGCTTCAACGAGGTGCAGAAGCACCTGTCCAACAGCGGACACTTCTACGACTTCATCAACGTCGTGGTGAACAAGCGCCAGTTCGAGAAGCTGTCGCCGGAGACCCAGACGGCCATGCGCGCCGCCATGCGCAAGGCCATGCTGTGGCAGCGCGAGGAGGCGGCCAAGCGTGACGACGGCTGGCGCCAGGAGCTGATCAAGAGCGGCATGGTGTTCACGCCGATCACCGACGAGACCCGCGCGGCGCTGCGCAAGGCGACCGCCTCGGTGGTCGACGGCGTCAAGAAGCGCGTCGATCCGAAGGTGGTCGACATGGTCCTGGCCGAGGCGGCGCAATGACCGACCGGCCGGCCGCCGGCGTGGCGGAGCAGGGGGAGGGGCCGGCGCCCGCCGCCGGCCTCGCTCCCGTCAAGGCGGCTCTGGGATGGCTCGACCGCCTGACCTACGGGGTGATCGTCGTGGTGATGGCGGCGATGGCGATCATCGTCTCGCTGCAGGTGTTCTGGCGCTACGTGTTGGGCTCCTCCATCGATTCCGCCGACGAGTTGTCCCGGCTGTTCTTCGTCTGGGCGATCTTCCTGGCGATCCCCCACGGCGTGAAGTACGGCATGCACGTGGGCATCGACCTGCTGGTCACCCAGCTGCCCCGTGCCGCCCAGGACGCCCTGTTCCGCGCCGTGGCCGCCGCCGGCGCGCTCCTCATGCTGGTGGTGCTGACGGTGGCGTGGACCGCCACCCTCGACAAGTGGCCGGAGCTGATGCCGACCCTGCCCGTCTCGGCGGGCATCTACTACGTCGCCGTGCTGGCATGCACGGTCCATTCCTTCCTGCACCTGTCGCTGCTGGCCTGGGGCGGCCCCCGCACCTGGGAGGGAGACACCCTATGACCGTGATGGTGATCGCCGTCTTCCTGGCGCTCTCGGCGCTGGGCATGCCGCTGGCCTTCGCGCTGGGCTTCGCCTCCCTGGGCGCGCTGTGGTTCGCCGATTTCGAGCTGGTGGTGCTGCCCCAGCGCATGCTGCACGCGGTGGACAACTTCCCGCTGATGGCGATCCCGCTGTTCATGCTGGCGGGGGAGCTGATGGTGCGCGCCGGCATCATGGACCGGCTGGTCGCCTTCGCCAACAGCCTGGTCGGACGGGTGCACGGCGGGCTGGCCCACGTCACCGTCCTCTCCGGCATGATCCTCGCGGCCGTGAGCGGCGCCGCGGTCGCCAGCGCCTCGGCGCTCGGCTCTTCGCTGGTGCCGGCCCTGCGCAAGCACTATCCCGACACCTATTCCAGCGCGGTCATCGCGTCCGCCGCCAATCTCGGGCCGGTGATCCCGCCGTCCAACGCCATGATCGTCTATGCCCTGATGGCCGGCTCGTCCGTGTCGGTGGGTGGGCTGTTCATGGCCGGCATCGTGCCGGGCATCATCCTCACCGTCGGCTTCATGGCCCTGGCGAGCTGGATCTCCTGGCGCCGGGGCTACGCCCTGACCGGCGAGGCGGTTTCCCTGCCCAACGTGCTGCACCAGGCGCGCCGGGCGCTGGTCATCCTGCTGATGCCGGTGATCGTCGTCGGCGGCATCGTCGGCGGCATCTTCACGGCGACCGAGGGGGCGGCCATCGCGGTGGTCTACTCCGCCGCCATCGGTTTCTTCGTGACCCGCCAGCTCCGCCTGTCGGACCTGCCGGTCTGCCTGTTCCGCGCCGCGGTGACGGCGGCCATGGTGGGGGCGCTGATCGCGTTTGCCGCCACGGTCACCTTCATCTTCACCATCGACATGGTGCCCCAGCGCCTGTCCGAGGCGATCCGCGACCTGACGTCGGATCCCATGACCTACATCCTGCTGACCATGGCGCTGCTGGTGGTGGTCGGCATGCTGATCGAATCCAACGCCGCCTACATCATGCTGGTGCCGCTGTTCGCGCCGGTGGCGCTCAACTACGGCATCGACCCGCTCTATTTCGGCTTCCTCTTCATGTACAACCTCGTGGTCGGCATGATGACGCCCCCCGTCGGCGTCCTCTTCTTCGTCATGAGCGGCATCACCCGCGTGCCGATGATGACGCTGGTGAAGGAGGCCACCCCCTTCGTGATCCTGCAGTTCGCCGTGCTCGGCCTGTGCATCGCCTGCCCCTGGCTGGTGAAGGCGCTGCCGACGGCGCTCGGCTATTAGGAGAGACCCGTCATGACGGCCCCCGATATCGCCGATCTCGTCCTGCACGGGGCGACGGTTCTCACCGCCGACCCCGCCCGGCCGCGCCTCGACGACGCGGTGATCGTGGTGCGCGGCGGCCGGCTGGCGGCGGTGGAGCCCCGCACCCCCGGCACGCCGCTGCCGCCGGCCCGGCGCACCCTCGACCTGACCGGCCACCTCGTCACCCCCGGCTTCGTCAACGTCCACACCCACGCCATCCTCACCATGGTGCGCGGCGTCGCCGAGGACATGGGCTTCGCCCCGGCCTACACGCCGGGCGTGCCGCACGGCCACGAGGTGACGCCCGACGAGGCGGTGGCGCTGGCCCGCCTCGGCGCCCTGGAGGCGCTGCTGTTCGGCTCCACCCTCATCAACGACAGCTACGTCCACGCCGACCGCATCCTGCCGGCGATGGGGGAGCTGGGGCTGCGCGTGGTCGCCTGCGGGCGCATCCACGACGTCGACTTCTCGCGCGTCCACGAGGGGGTGTGGGAGCACCGCGACGCCATCGGCGCGCAGACCCTGGGCGAGGCGGTCGACCTGCACACCGCCTTCCACGGCGCCATGGACGGGCGGCTGAGCGTGCACCTCACCCCCCACGCCCCCGACACCTGCTCGGCCGCCCTCCTGGGCCGGGTGCGCGAGGAACGCGACCGGCTGGGCGTACGGGTCAACACCCACCTGTCGCAGAGCCGGCTGGAGAACGAACGCATCGCCGCCCGCGACGGGCGCACGCCGACCGAGCTGCTGGACGAGGTCGGGCTGCTCGACCACCGCCTCACCGCCGCCCACTGCATGCACGTGACCGACGACGACATCCGCCGCATCGGCGCCGCCGGGGTCAGCGTCGCCCACGTGCCCAAGGGCAACGCGACCGGCGGCCGCATCGCCCCGACCGCCGCCCTGCGCGCCGCCGGCGCCAACCTGGCGCTCGCCACCGACAACATGCACGCCGACATGATCGAGGTGATGCGCTGGGCCCTCAACGTCGGCCGCGTCCAGGCCGGGCGGATCGACGACGTCTGGCAGTCGGCCGACGTCTTCCGCATGGCGACCATGGGCGGCGCCGAGGCGCTGGGCATGGAGGGGGAGATCGGCTCGCTGGAGGTGGGCAAGCGCGCCGACCTCGTCGCCATCGACCTGCGCCGGCCGCACCTGGTGCCGGTGCTCGAGCCGCTCGGCACCCTGGTGCACACCGCCCAGGGGCGCGACGTCGTCCTGGTGGTGGTGGACGGCCGCGTGGTCGTCGAGGACGGCCGCGCCGTGCACGCCGACACCACCGCCATCCTGGCCGACGCCCAGCGGGCCGCCGAGGCGCTGTGGGCGCGCGCCCGCGCCTCGGTCGGGCGGACGGGCGGACGGCCGGCCGGGGGAGCCGCGGCATGAGGCTGCTGATCGTCAACCCCAACATCTCCGACAGCGTGTCGGCGCTGATCGAGGCGGAGGCGCGCCGCGCCGCCTCCCCCGGCACGGCGGTGACGATGCTGACCGCCCCCTTCGGCGTCGCCTACATCGAGACGCGCAGCGAGGCGGCGGTCGGCGCCTACGCCGCGCTGACCCTGCTGGCCGAGCACCACGAGGGCCACGACGCCGCGGTGATCGCCGCCTTCGGCGACCCCGGCCTGGCCGCCGCCAAGGAGATGCTGCCGATCCCGGTGGTCGGGCTCACCGAGGGAGCGCTGCTGTCGGCCTGCGCGCTCGGCGGGCGCTTCTCCATCGTCGCCATCTCCGCCCGCATCCGCGCCTGGTACCGCGAGACGGTGGAGGCGCACGGGCTGCTCGGCCGGCTGGCCAGCATCCGCGGCCTCGACGAGGGCTTCGCCGACGTCGGCCGGGTGCAGGAGGACAAGGGGGAGCGGCTGGTCCAGCTCTGCCACGACGCGGTGACGCGCGACGAGGCCGACAGCATCGTCCTCGCCGGCGCGCCGCTCGCCGGGCTCGCCCGCACGGTCGCCGGCCGCATCCCGGTGCCGCTGGTGGACGGCGTGGCGAGCGCCGTGCGCCACGCCGAGGCGCTGGCCGGGCTGGAGCGCCGCCCCGCCACGGCCGGCAGCTTCGCCCCGCCGCCGGAGAAGCCGCACCGCGGCCTGCCGCCGGCGCTCGCCCGCCTGATCGGCCGGGCGGTCTGATGCGGCGGCGCGGAGATCCCGCCCGCCCCGGGGGAGGGCGGGCACGGCGGTTCGACCAGCAACCGAGGAGCAGACACCCATGAGCAAGCCGTTCGATCTGGTCGTCCGCAACGGGACGGTGGCGACCGCCGGCGACGTGCAGCGCTGCGACGTCGGCATCCGCGACGGGCGGATCGCCGCCCTCGGCGAGGCGCTGCCGGAGGGGGGGCTCGAGATCGACGCCACCGGCCGGCTGGTGCTGCCGGGCGGCGTCGACGCCCACTGCCACTTCGACCAGCCCACCGGCGACGGCTCGGAGATGGCCGACGACTTCGCCTCGGGCACCCGCTCGGCGGCGTGCGGCGGCACCACCACGGTCATCCCCTTCGCCTGCCAGATGAAGGGCCAGTCCCTGCGCGCCGCCGTCGAGGACTACCATCGCCGGGCCGACGGCAAGGCGGTGATCGACTACGCCTTCCACCTCATCGTCACCGACCCGACGACGACGGTGCTGGGGCAGGAGCTGCCGCAGCTCATCCGCGAGGGCTACAGCTCGTTCAAGGTCTACATGACCTACGACGACCTCAAGCTGAACGACCGCCAGATCCTCGACGTGCTGTCGGTGGCGCGCGCCGAGGGCGCGCTGGTGATGATCCACGCGGAGAACACCGACTGCATCGCCTGGCTGACCGAGCGGCTGGAGCTGGCCGGCCGCACCGCGCCCAAGTTCCACGCGGTGGCGCGCCCGGCGCTGGTCGAGCGCGAGGCGACCCACCGCGCCATCACGCTGGCCGAGCTGGCCGACGTGCCGATCCTCATCGTCCACGTCTCCGGCGCCGAGGCGGTGGAACAGATCCGCTGGGCCCAGGGCCGGGGCCTGCGGATCTACGCCGAGACCTGCCCGCAGTACCTGTTCCTCACCGCCGAGGACCTCGACCGGCCGGGGCACGAGGGGGCGAAGTGCATCTGCTCGCCGCCGCCGCGCGACAAGGCCAACCAGCGGGTGATCTGGGACGGTCTGGTCAACGGCGCCTTCCAGGTCTTCTCCTCCGACCACGCGCCCTTCACCTACGCCGGCCCCAAGGGCAAGGGGGTGCACGGCGCCGACGCCCCGTTCTCGAAGGTCCCCAACGGCATTCCCGGCGTCGAGACGCGGCTGCCCCTCCTCTTCTCCGAGGGGGTGGGCAAGGGCCGGCTGTCGCTGGAGCAGTTCGTCGCCCTGACCTCGGCCAACCCGGCGCGCCTCTACGGCCTCTACCCGCGCAAGGGGACGATCGCCGTCGGCTCCGACGCCGATCTGGCGATCTGGGACCCGACGCGGGAGGTGACCATCACCAACGCCATGCTGCACCACAACGTGGACTACACGCCCTACGAGGGGATGAGGGTGACCGGCTGGCCGGTCCTCACCCTGTCGCGCGGCGTGGTGGTGCAGGAGGACGGGACGCTGCGGGCCGAGCCCGGGCGCGGCCGCTTCCTGCCCTGCGCCACCCTCGCCGAGCCGGCCCGCGGCACCCCGGCGGCGGGGAGCCTGCCGGCCCTGGGGTGAGCGGAGCGGCCGCCGCCGCGGCGCCTTTCCCGGCGGCGGCGGCGCCCCATCTCTCTTGCGACGCCGGGCAGCGGAGCCCGGGCGTGGCAAGGAGGACGACCATGACGACACCGACGCCATTCCGCCGCCTGCTGCCGGTGGTGCCGCTCGGCGCCCTGCTGCTGGCGACCGCCGCCCACGCCCATCACGGCTGGTCGTGGGCGGAGGAGGAGCAGACGGAGCTTTCCGGCACCATCCGCGACGTCTATGTCGGGCCGCCGCACCCGGCGTTGAAGGTGGAGGCCGCCGACGGGACGGTGTGGACGGTCGAGCTGGCGAACCCGCGGCAGACCGAGCGGTCCGGCTTCACCGCCGACGCGGCGGCGGCGGGCGACGCGGTGCGGGCGCTGGGCAACCGCTCCAGCGATCCCAAGGAGACGCGGATGAAGGCGGTGCGCATCACCGTGCGCGACAAGACCTACGACCTCTATCCCGAGCGCATCCGCGGCAACTGAGCGCCGCCGTGGAGTGGCTGCCGGAGACGCTGCGGGCGCTCGGCGACTGGCCCGGCGCCGTGGCCCTGCGCGCCAGCAGCACGGCCTACATGCTGGTCAACGCGGCGCACATCCTCGCCTTCGCCCTGCTGGTGGGGGCGATCGCGACCCTGGACCTGCGCCTGCTCGGCGCCTTCCGCGCGGCGCCGCTGGCGGGTTTCGCGCCGCCGCTGGCGCGGGTCGCCGCCACCGGCCTGGCGCTGGCCGTCCTGACCGGGCTGGCCCTGTTCAGCGTGCGCCCCGTTGCCTACGCCGAGACCCCGGCCTTCCTCGCCAAGCTGGCCCTGGTCGGCGCGGCGACGGCCAACGCGCTGATCCTGCGCCGCACCGCCGGCTGGCGCGCGGCTCTGGCGGGCGGGGAGCCGGGTGCCGCGGTGCGCGCCTCGGCGCTGCTGTCGCTGGCCCTGTGGGCCGCCACGGTGCTGGCGGGGCGGTGGATCGGCTTCGTGCTGTAGTGCGCCCTTACGCGGCATCCGATCGCAACGAGATCGAGGTCCGGATCTCGTCGTAGTCGGCTCGGATCATGCCGCCCGCGCGTTCGACGAGGCCGACGGATTCCAGCGCGGCAACGTCCTCGTGCACGCGCCTGAAATCGCGTCCCAGGGCGCGGGCGAGGGCGCGGACGCTGGCCGCCGGGTGGTCGTGCAGGTGTCGCAGCAGTTCGTAGCGCCGATCGGTCATCACCGATGCCAGGGCCGACCAGGTCTGGAAGGTCACGGTGTCGCGGGGTTCGACCGCCTCGCCGCGTTCGGCCCGATGCCAGGCATCGACGACCCGGGCGGCAGCCTCCCGCAGGGTGCCTCCGACGATGACGGTCTTCTTCATCGGTTTCTCCTGTACGCTTCAACGTCGGCGATGAACCGCTCCAGCAGGTCGTCGACGGACACGAACCGGAAGGGTTCCTCGGCATCGCCGACGTGGCGGTGGTCACCCTTTCCACGTTCGTTGTCGTATCCAAGAACGCGCCGGCCGCCGGCGACGTAGGCGAACCGGTACTTGAGCCCGTGCGTCGTCGGCGGCACCGGGGTCGGGACCCGCCAGACGACCATGTCCGCCACGTCTCCGTCCGGATAGGTGAACCGTTCACGGATCAGCAGCGTCGCCTTCATGATGGCGCATGATGCCATCGGCGGCCGGGGGCGTCAAAGGCGGTCCGGGCCCTCGACCCACCGGCCGGGAGCTCCTCACCCCACGCCGCCCACCAGCTCCAGCAGTTCCGCGGTGATCGCCTCCTGGCGCAGGCGGCGTTCCAGGCGGGTCATCGCGTCGAGGCGCTCCGCCACGTTCTGGCTGGCCGACAGCATGACGCTGAGGCGCGCGGCGTTCTCGCTGGCGAAGCTCTCCACGGCGGCGTGGGCGAGCTGGGCGAAGACGTACTCGTCGGCCAGCCGCTCGACCAGCGCCGCCGCCGGCAGGCCGAGCAGGGGTGGGGCGCCGGGCGAGGGGCCGAGGCGGGCGGGATCGACGGGGAACAGCGGCTGGCGGTACACCGCGCCGTCGGGGCGGCGGCGGTAGAGCAGGTCGACCCGCCGCACCGTGCCGGCGGCGGTGAGGTCGTAGAGGCGGTCGGCGAGGCGGCGGGCCACCGCGGTGACGCCGGCGGGCTGGGTCGCCATGGCGAAGGCGTGGTCGACCCGCAGGCCGCGCTCCTCCAGCGCCGCCGCGGCGCGGCTCCCGGCCGCCAGCAGCACGTCGGGGGCGCCGTCGGCGGCCACCCGCTCGGCCAGCGGGTCGTTGAAGGCGCCGACGAAACCGTGCTCGGCGCCGAACAGCACCAGGCCGCGCGCCGTGCGGTGGCCGTTGCCCGGCGGCGGGGCACCCTCGGCCAGGGCGGCGAGCGCCCGCGCCAGGGCGTCGCCGACCACCCCGGCGTAGGCCCGCGTGCCGCCGAGGGCGGCGGTCGCCTGCTGCAGGCGCACCGCCGCCAGCGCCCGCATGGCGTCGACCACCCCGCCCAGCTCCTCCATGGAGGCCCGCCGGGCCTCGACCTCGTTCAGGCGCTCGGTCATGGGGGGAGACTCCCGGCGGGCGAATGGTCGCGGCGGTCCCCCACCCAACCCTCCCCCGCGCAGTGGGGGAGGGTTGGGTGGGGGACCGCCGCGACCACGTCTACCACCATCACGGCGCCCCTCCCACCGCCCGCCGCGCCGCGTCGAGCAGCGCTGCGCGGGTGGCGTCGTCGAGGGGGCCGCCGGCGGCGACGTGGGCGGCGGCGGCGGCCCCCTCGGCGAGGCGGGCGGCGAGGGCGGTGCGGAAAGGGGCGATCCGCTCCACCGGCACCCCGTCCAGCAGCTTGTCGTCGAGCGCCAGCAGCAGCGCCACCTCCAGCACCACCGGCAGAGGCGCCAGGCGGGGCTGGGCGAGCAGGGCACGCAGGCGGCGGCCGTGCTCGACGACGCGGCGCGTGCGCTCGTCGGCCATGCCGCCGAAGCGGGTGAAGGCCTCCAGCTCGGTGAACTGGGCGTAGTCCAGGCGCAGGCTCTCGGCCAGCGGGCGCAGGGCCGGCGCCTGGGTCTTGCCGCCGACCCGCGACACGCTGCGGCCGACGTCGACCGCCGGCTTCTGGCCCTCGTGGAACAGCTTGGCGTCGAGCACGATCTGCCCGTCGGTGATCGAGATCAGGTTGGTCGGGATGTAGGCGCTGAGGTTGCCGGCCTGGGTCTCGGCGATCGGCAGGCAGGTCAGCGAGCCGCCGCCGCGCGCATCGGACAGCTTGGCCGAGCGCTCGAGCAGCCGGGCGTGCAGGTAGAAGACGTCGCCGGGATAGGCCTCGCGCCCCGGCGGCTGGCGCAGCAGCAGGGAGATCTGGCGGTGGATGGCGGCGTGCTTGGTCAGGTCGTCGACCACCACCAGGGCGTGGCCGCCGCCGTCGCGCACGAACTCGGCCATGGTGAAGCCGGCGTAGGGGGCCAGCCACTGCAGCCCGGGGGCGGCGTCGGGCGAGGCGACGACGACGATGCAGCGCTCCAGCATGCCGCGCGCCCGCAGCGCCTCCACCACCTCGCGCACCGAGGACGCCTTCTGGGCGACGGCGACGTAGACGCAGACGACGTCGCCGTCCCGCTGGGCGAGGATGGCGTCGAGCGCCAGCGCCGTCTTGCCGACGGCGCGGTCGCCGACGATCAGCTCGCGCTGGCCGCGGCCGATGGGGAACATGGCGTCGATCACCGTCAGGCCGGTGTGCAGCGGCTCGGTCACCGGGGCGCGGTCGACGATCGACGGCGCCGGCTGCTCCACCGGATCCAGCCGGTCGTGGGCCGGCGGCGGCCCGCCGTCGAGGGGCCGGCCGAGCGGATCGAGGATGCGCCCGAGCAGCCCCGGCCCCACCGGCACGCGGACGATGGCGCCGGTGCCGTGGACGCGCCCGCCCGCCGCCACCTCCGGCCCGTCGCCCAGGAGGACGCAGCCGATCGCCTCGGGTTCCAGGATCATGGCGAGGCCGGGCACGCCGCCGGGCAGGCGCAGGATCTCGTCGGCCCGCACCTCGGGCAGACCCGACACCAGGGCGATGCCGTCGCCGACCCGCTCGATGCGGCCGACCTCCTCGACCCGGGGCCCGAGCGCGGCCGCGCCGGCCCGCCGCCGCGCCTCGTCCAGCCAGGAGTCAAGCGCGTTCGAGAGCGTCGGCATGGCCGTCGACCTCCAGGCCCAGGCGCTCCAGGGCGTCGCGCCAGCTGTCGCGGATCACGGTGTGGGTGAAGTGCACCTCGACCCCGGCCAGCAGCGCCTGATCGTCGGCGAAGGCCACCGGCCCGTCGACCCCCAGCGCGTCGAGGAGCGCGGCGCGGCACCGGGCCTGCGCGGCGGCGTCCAAGGGGGAGGCGGTGACGATCCGCACGCCCTCGGCCGCCTGCGCGCGCAGGGACCGGCGCTCGGCCTCGGGCAGGGCGTCCAGACGGCCGCACACGCGGGCGAGGAACGGCTCCACCGCAGCGCCGGGGGCGGCGGTGCGCAGCAGCGCCGTCGCCATGCCGCCGGCCAGCCCGACGGCGCGCGCCCTGAGGGTGGCGAGTGCCGCCTGGCGCTCCTCCTCCAGGCGCTTGCGGGCGTCGGCCAGCAGGGCGTCGGTCTCGGCACGGGCGCGGGCCAGGCGCGCCTCGGCCTCGCGGTCGGCCGCGGCGCGCGCCGCCGCGCGCAGGCGCTGGGCCTCGGCGTCGAGGCCGGCGCGCGCCGCCGCCGCCTCGCGGCGCACCGCCTCGGCCTGGGCGGCCGCGGCGGCGGCGTCGTCCAGCATGCGCCCGGCCTCGGCGCGGCGGCGGTCGATGGCGGCCAGCACCGGGCGGTAGAGGAAGTGACGCAGCAGCAGGACCAGGATCAGGAAGTTGATGGCCTGGAGCGCCAGCGTCCAGCCGTCGACGTGCATGGCGTCAGCCGACGAAGGGGTTGGCGAACAGCACGAGCAGCGCCACCACCAGGCAGTAGATCGCCATGGTCTCGATCATCGCCAGCCCGACGAACAGGGTGCGCGACAGCACGTTGGCCGATTCCGGCTGGCGGGCGATCGCCTCCATGGCGGCGGCGACGGCGCGCCCCTCGGCCAGCGCCGGGCCGATCGCCCCGAAGGAGACGGCGATGGCGGCGGCGAGGATGCTGATCATCTCGATGGTCATGGGGACTCCTTCAGCCCTTCTCGATGCTGCCGATGGCGCCGCCGATGAAGACGGCGGCGAGGATCGTGAAGATGTACGCCTGCACGAGGCCCGTCAGGACCTCCAGCGCCATCAGCGGGATGGGAACGAACAGCCCGGCCAGCGCCAGCACCAGGCCGATGACGAACTCGCCGCTCATGACGTTGCCGAACAGGCGCACCATCAAGGAGAAGGCGCGCGTCACCTCCGACAGCAGGTTGAGCGGCAGCATCAGCGGCGTCGGCCGGGCGAAGCCGGCGAGGTAGCCGCGCACCCCCAGCCGCCGCACCCCGGCGACGTGGACCGACAGGAACACCAGCAGGGCCAGCGCCGCTGCCGTCTCCAGATAGGCCGTCGGCGCCTTGAGGCCGGGCACCAGCCCGGTCAGGTTGGCCAGCGCCAGATAGAGGAACAGGGTGCCGAGCAGCGGCAGATAGGGGCGCGAGCGCGTCTGCATGGTCTCGTCGAGCTGGCGCTCGATCGTCTCCACCACCGTCTCGGCCAGCGCCTGGGCGGCCGACGGGCGGAGATTCAGCCGCCGGGTCAGCAGCGCCGCACCCAGGGTGGCCAGCGCCATCAGCCCCCAGGTGGTGACCACCGGCAGGGTGACCGGCACCGGGCCGAGGTGGAAGAGGACCGGCGTGAGCAGCGGCGATCCGGTCATGACGGTGCCTCCGGCCGCACCAGGACGGCGCGCGCCGCCAGGAAGCCGGCGAGCGCGCCGAACAGGGCGGGGGCGCCGGCCAGCGCCGCGCCGACGAACAGCGCCACCGCGGCGGCGAGGCGGGCGAGGTGCAGGACGAGCGGCAGCGCCAGCCCGCGCCCGGCCAGCCACAGCCGGGCGTTGAGGCGCAGGCCGCGGAAGTAGAGCAGGCCGAAGGCGGCGCCGGCGAGCGCCGCGAGCACCGCGGTCCCGAGGTCGGGCAGGGCGGTCATGTGTCCTCCTGACGGATGCGCAGCCACGCCATCCAGCAGCCCCAGGCCAGCCCCGCCACCAGCAGCGACAGGGTCCAGAAGATGCGGCCGGAGCCGCCGTCCAGCCAGCGGCCGAGGAACAGGCCGGCCAGCGTCGGCACAACGATCAGCCAGCCGAGCGAGCCGATCAGCGCCAGGTTGCGGCCCATCGGGCGCTCGCCCTCGGCGCGCCAGCGGCGGCGGCGGTCGCACTGGCGGCGCACCGGGTCGGCGAGCCGGCCGCTGCCGTTACCGCTGCCGTGGTCGGGGCGGGGCGCCGTCACGGCTCGCCTCCCCGCGCCGGCGGCGGCGCCTTGGGGTGGCCGGCCGCGTCGGGGCGCAGATAGGCCAGCATGTGGCGCAGGGCCGAGACCTGCAGGCGCCGGGTGCCGCTGCGCGCCTCCTCCTCCTCGGCGCGGGTGCGGGCGAAGCGGGTGAGCACCTCGTGCTCCAGCACCTCCAGGTCGTCGCCGGGCACCGCCTCGCGGGTCGCCACGGTGACGGTGGTGCCGCCGGACACGGTCAGCAGGCCGCCGCGCACGGCGCAGAACCCCTCGCGCCCGTCGGCGAAGCGCCACATCAGCACCGTCGGCACCAGGGCGGTGAGGAAGTCGGCGTGGCCGGGACGGATGCCGAAGCCGCCCGCGGGATCCTCGGCGCGCACCTGCGCCACGCCGGCGACGGCGACGGCGACCGCCTCCGGGGTGGTGACGGTGAGCGCGATCATGGCGCCGTCTCCTTGGCGCGGGCGTCGGCCAGGGTGCCGACCATGTAGAGCGAGGATTCCGCCCAGTCGTCGGTCTCCCCGTCGAGGATCGCCCGGCAGCCGGCCAGGGTGTCGGCGACCGGCACGGAGGCGCCGCGGTGGCCGGTGAAGGCCTCGGTCACCGCGAAGGGCTGGGTGAGGAAGCGCTGCAGGCGCCGCGCCCGGCGCACCGCCTGGCGGTCGGCGGCGCTCAGCTCCTCGATCCCGAGCAGGGCGATGATGTCCTGCAGTTCGCGGTAATGGGCGATCAGGCCGCGCACGGCCTCGGCGGTGCGGTAGTGCTCCTCGCCCACCACCAGCGGATCGAGCAGGGTCGAGTTGGAGGCCAGCGGGTCGATCGCGGGGTAGAGCCCCTCGGCCGCCATGGCGCGCGACAGCACGATGGCGCTGTCGAGATGGCCGAACAGCTCGGCCACCGCGGGGTCGGTGAAGTCGTCGGCCGGCACGTAGACGGCCTGGATCGCCGTCACCGTGGCGCCGGGCACCGAGGCGATGCGCTCCTCCAGCTCGGCGATCTCGGTGATCAGGGTGGGCTGGTAGCCGACCCGCGACGGCAGGCGGCCGAGCAGCCCCGACACCTCCGCCCCGGCCTGGACGAAGCGGAAGACGTTGTCCATCAGCAGCAGCACGTCGCGGCGGTCGGCGTCGCGGAAGCGCTCGGCCATGGTCAGCGCCGTCAGCCCGACCCGCCAGCGCGCCCCCGGCGGCTCGTTCATCTGGCCGAACACCAGGGCGGTGCGCTCCAGCACGCCGGAGCGGCGCATCTCCTCGAACAGTTCCTGGCCCTCGCGGGAGCGTTCGCCGATGCCGGCGAACACGGAGATGCCGGTGTGGCGCGCCACCATGGTGTGGATCAGCTCGGTCACCAGCACCGTCTTGCCGACGCCGGCGCCGCCGAACATGCCGCCCTTGCCGCCCCGCGCCAGCGGCGCCAGCAGGTCGATCACCTTGATTCCCGTTTCGAAACGGTCGCGGTGGGGCGTCTGCTCCACCAGCTTCGGGGCGGCGCGGTGGATGGGCCAGCGCGGCGTGTCGGCGGGGAAGGGCGGGCCGCCGTCGCCGGGCCGCCCCAGGGTGTCGACCAGCCGCCCCAGCACGGCGTCGCCCACCGGCACGGCGATCGGCCCGCCGGTGGCGCGCGCCGGGGTGCCGCGGGCCAGCCCGGCGGTGGTGCCGAGGGCGATGGCGCGGACCGTCGCCGGGTCGAGGTGGGCCTGGACCTCGCAGATCAGCGGGGCGGGGGCGTCCCACAGGACCTCCAGCGCCTCCATGAGCGCGGGCAGGGCGTCCGGCGGAAAGGCCAGATCGACGACGGAGCCGCGCACCGCGACCACGCGGCCGGCCCCGTCCCCGGCGGGAGACGCATCCGTGCTGTCCGTTCCGGGCATGAACGGATCCGTTTCTGGTTCACAGATCGGAAAAGCTTGGCATCTCGGGACCGCGATGTCTTGATCGGGATTGGCATGGGGGAACTGTGGAATGGGCATGCGACGGCGGGGAGGGAGGCGGCGATGGGCACGGACCGCGGGCGGACCGCACTGACGATGCGCATCCTCGGCGTGGCGGCCATCCTGTTCGGCGTCGCGACGCTGCGCGCCGGGGTGCCGCGGCTGGCCGGGGGCGACACCGCGTCGCTGCTGCCCTGGCTCGACGTGGCGGTCGGCCTCGCCTACGCTGGGACCGGGGTGGGGCTGCTGCTGGCCCGGTCCTGGGCAGCGCGGCTGGCCGTGCTGCTGGCCTTCCTCACCGCCGCGGTGTCGGCGGCGCTCGGCGCGCGGATGGCGCTGGCCGGCGGGTTCGAGGTGGCGGCGGTGGCGGCCCTGGTGCTGCGCGCCCTGTTCTGGGCGGTCGTCGGGCTGTTCGCCTGGCGCACGGCGGCGGCCGGGACGCGGGGCGACGCCGCCGACCTCTGAAGGGGCTGCGGATGCGCCGGCGGACGGCCTGGGCGACGCTGCTGCTGCTGCTGGTGCTGGTCGCGGCCGGCGCCCGTGCCGGCGACGACCTCGTCGGCACGCTGCCCTTCGGCGTCCACTTCGCCCGCTACGAGGACACGCTGCCCGACCTGGCCGTCGCCTACGGCGTCGGCTACACCGAGCTGGTGACCGCCAACCCCGCGGCCGACCCCTGGCTGCCCGGCCGCGGCACCCTGCTGCTGCTGCCGACCGCCCACATCCTGCCCGACGCCCCGCGCCGGGGCATCGTCATCAACCTGGCGGAGCAGCGCCTCTACGTCTTCCCCGCGCAGGGGCCGGTGCGCAGCTTCCCCATCGGCATCGGCACCGAGGCGGCGGGCGTGCGCACCGGCCAGACCCGTGTGCGCGCCAAGCGGATCGACCCCACCTGGGTGCCGACCGCGAGCGTGCGCCAGGAGATGCCGGAGCTGCCGGCCGCGGTGCCGCCGGGGCCGGACAACCCGCTGGGGCCCTTCGCCCTCGACCTGGAGTGGACGAGCATCGTCATCCACGGCACCAACCGGCCCTACGGCATCGGCCGGCGCGTCAGCCACGGCTGCTTCCGCCTCTACAACCCCGACATCGCCGCGCTGTTCGCCCTCGTCGCCGTCGGGACGCCGGTCAGCGTCGTCGACCAGCCGGCCAAGCTGGGCTGGCACGACGGCGACCTCTACCTGGAGGTCCATCCCACCGTCGCCCAGGCCGACGAGCTGGAAGCCGAGGGCCGCATCACCCCGGGACCGCTGCCCGGCCTGAACGAACTGCTGCTGCGGGTCGCCGGACCGCGCGCCGCCGATCTCGACTGGGGGCTGGTCCGCAAGGCCGAATGGGAACGCACCGGCCTGCCGGTCCGCATCCTGGTGGCGGAGCGTGCCGGACCGGCCGTGTCTACGGAGTGACGTTCGAGGCCGCCGTTGACGGCCGGACCATTACGTAATATTACAAGTTACATGATGCGGGATGAGCGGTCGTCGGGCACGTGCCACGCGCGGCGGCCCGAGGCGCCGTCCCGTGCCCTTCATCGATGGAGATCCCCGATGCCGGCCGATGCGGGCCCGAAGGACTTTCTCGACGCGTTCTCCAACCCGGAGGCCGTGGCGCGCTACGCCGACGGTGTCCGGCGCTTCGTGCCCGGGGTCGACGACCTCCACCGCATGGCGGGGGTGCTGCTGGCGGAGCGGGCGCCGCGCGACGCGCGGGTGCTCGTCCTCGGGGCGGGCGGCGGTCTCGAACTGCGGGCGCTGGCGGCGGCCCATCCCGATTGGACCTTCGTCGGCGTCGACCCCTCGGCGGCGATGCTGGGGCTGGCCGAGCGGACGCTCGGGCCGCTCGGCGCGCGCGTGCGGCTCGTCCAGGGGGTCATCGACGACGCGCCGGACGGGCCGTTCGACGCCGCGACCTGCCTGCTGACGCTCCACTTCTTCGATGCGGCGGAACGGCGGCGCACGGCGTCCGGAATCCGCCGGCGGCTGCGGGCCGGCGCGGCGTTCGTGGCCGCCCATGCCAGTTTCCCGCAGGACGCGGGCGAGCGGCGCCTGTGGCTGTCGCGCTACGCGGACTATGCCGTCGCGTCGGGCGCCGACCCGGAGCATGCGGAGCGGGCCCGCGCGGCGGTCGACGCCAGCCTGGATCTGCTCGCCCCGGACCAGGACGAGGCGGTGCTCCGCGACGCCGGATTCGCCGACGTCACCCCCTTCTTCGCCGCCTTCATCTGGCGCGGCTGGGTGGCCTACGCCTGAGCGGGCGGAGCCCCCGGCCTACTGCACCTTGCGCTGGCTGCGGGCGAACATCCGGTCGGCCCGCTCGCTGGCCGCGCGGGCCTCGGCGGCGGCGGCTTCGGCGGCGGCGGCGGCGCGGGCGGCTTCCAGCTTCGCTTCGCGGGCGTCGGTCTGGGCCTGCTGGATCATGGCGCGGTCCTGCTCCGACAGCTCGGTGGCGCATCCGGCCACGAGGAGCGGCACGGCGAGAGCCCCCAGGACGACGAACATGCGGCGCATGGCGACCTCCTCTGACGTGGACCGGCGGCATGCCACCCGCGGCGGCACGCCGGCGGCCGTTCGATCATACGGGTACCGCTCACATGCTGCGCCCGGAGGCGTGCCGGGGCAAGGGAGCGCGGCTGCGACCCGCTGTCCCACCGCGCGGCGCCCCGAATCGATCGCCTCCGGCGGCGTGGTCGCGATCCACCGGGAACAGAGGCGTCACACCGCCCGCGTCACACCGCCCGCATGAGGCCACCGTCGACGCGGATGTTCTGGCCGGTGATGTAGCCAGCCCCCTCCGAGGCGAGGAAGGCGATGGTCGCGGCTACCTCCTCGCTCGTGCCGTAGCGCTTCATCGGCACGCTGTCGCGCCGCTCCTCGGTGGCCGGCAGGCTGTCGATCCAGCCGGGCTGGACGTTGTTCATCCGGACGTTGTCGGCTGCGTATTGGTCGGCGAAGATCTTGGTGAAGGCGGCGAGCCCGGCCCGGGCGACGGCCGAGGTCGGGAACATGGCGCTCGGCTCGAAGGTCCAGGCCGTCGAGATGTTGATGATGGAGCCGGCCTTCTGCCGCACCATGATCGGAGCCACCAGCCGGGTCGCACGGACCACGTTCATGAAGTAGACGTCGAGGCCCTGATGCCATTGCTCGTCGGTGATCTCGAGAATGGGCGCGCGCGGGCCGTGGCCGGCGCTGTTGACCAGCACGTCGATCCGGCCCCACCGCTCCGTCGCCCCGTCGACGAGACGCTTCAGGTCCTCGTCCGACTGGTTCGATCCGGTCACGCCGATGCCGCCGAGCTCCTGCGCCAACGCCTCGCCCTTGCCCGAGGAGGAAAGGACCGCGACCTTGAATCCGTCGGCGGCCAGGCGGCGGGCGGCGGCGGCGCCCATGCCGCTGCCGCCCGCGGTGATGAGCGCCACTTTTTCCACGGGCATTCCTGTCTCCGTTTCTGCGGTGGGGCGCGGATCCGGCCATCGTCCCGCGGCCGTCCGACCGTGATATCAGGAATGGACCGGCCGCATGAACGGGTTTCGCTCTCCTTTGGCTCTCCTCATCCGGTCGCGGACCGGCCGCAGGGCGGCCGCCACGGTCAGTGGTCGTGGTCGCAGTAGCCGTGATGGACCGGCGGCTTGCCGAGCCAGCTCCGCATGTCCTTCATGAACTCGAAATAGGGGATCGGTGCGCGCACCGGCCGCTCCGGCGCGGCGGCGAAGTCGTCGTAGAGGGTCTGCAGGGTGACGACCACCCGCTCGGCGTCGGCCCAGTCGCGGTAGCCGCCGAGATCGATGCGGTAGGCGGCGTTGAGGAAGTCGACCCCCTGCTCGTAGAAGGGGCGGGCCTTCTCGGTGACGTCGAGCAGATAGTCGCGCATCCGCCGCACGTCCGCCTTGGTCGAGATCGGCCCGTGGCCGGCGACGACGGTCTCGACGTCCATCTCGAGGATGAGGTCGCAGACGCGGATCCAGCGGCTCACCGGCCCGTACCAGGCGATCGGCGTGCCCTCGGAGAAGAGGATGTCGCCGGTGTAGACGACCTTGTCCGCCGGCACGTGGATCAGCGCGTCGCCCAGCGAATGGGCCGGGCCGACCTCGATCAGCTCGACCCGCTTGTCGCCGACGCGCAGGCCCATGCACTCGCGGAAGGTCTCGGTCGGCGGGGTCAGCACGATGTCGGAGAAGTCGAAGGGACGAAAGCATTCGGCCATGAATTCGCCGGCGCGGCCGTACTTGGCGGGGTCCTTCATGATGGCGTCGAGCACCTTCGGGTCGAAGCGGGCGAAATCGGCCACCGTGCCCTCGGTGGCGATGATCCGGGCGCCCTCGACGAGCTGGTTGCCGAAGGTGTGGTCGCCGTCGGCGTGGGTGTTGACGAGGACGCCGATGCGCTCCGCCCCCGGGATCGAGGCGCGCATGGCGGCCAGCATCTCGCGGGTGCACTTGAGGTCGAACAGCGTGTCGACGAGCACGTTGGCCTCGCCGTCGGCGATCATCCCGGCGTTCGACCAGCCCCAGGAGCCGTCCGGCACCAGATAGGCCCAGCAGCCGTTGCCGAGGTCGTGCAAGCCCTTGCGGAACTGCCATTTGGTCACGGAAGTATCCTCCTCACAGCAGGAACGTCGCGAGCGACGGGAACAGGAAGACGAGGGCGAGGACGAGCAGCATCATCGCCGCGAAGGGGGCGGCACCGAGGAAGATCTGGCCCAGCGTGATGCCGCTGCCGGGCTCGAGCGTCGCCTTGATGACGTAGACGGCGATGCCGAAGGGCGGGGTCAGCAGGCCGATCTCCACCGCCAGCACCGCGACCACGCCGAGCCAGACGAGATCGACGCCGAACCCCTTGAGGATCGGCACGGCGATCGGCAGGACGAGGAGCATGATCGACGAGCTGTCGAGGATCGTGCCGAGCAGGATGACGACGGCGATCATGGCGAGCACCACGCCGTCGCCGGAGACGCCGGAGGCGAGGACGGTGCTGCCCAGCCACCCCGGCATGCCGGACAGCGCCAGCATCCGCGAATAGAGGCTGGCCCCCATGATGAGGAAGCAGATCGAGGCGGTGACGTGCCCGGTCTGCATCAGGACGCCGCGGAACTCCGACCAGCCGAGGCGGCGCTTGGCCACCGCGACGAGGAGCGCGCCGGCCGCCCCCGCCGCCCCGGCCTCGGTCGGCGTGAAGACGCCGCCGTAGAGGCCGCCCAGCACCAGCAGGATGAGCACGGCGATCGGCGCGATCTTGGCGGCGATCGCCCGGCCGGACAGGCGCGGGACGTCGTCCGCGGTCGCGGCGCCGCCGACGAAGCCCGGGGTCAGCCGGCCCATGACGACGATGCCGGCCGCGTAGGTCAGCGCCAGGAGGAGCCCCGGGACGATGCCGGCGAGGAAGAGCGAGCCCACCGACTCCTCGGTCAGGATGCCGTAGAGGATGAAGAGGAGCGAGGGCGGGATCAGCATCCCCAGCACCGAGGAGCCGGCGACCACGCCGACGGCGAAGTGCGGCGTGTGGCCGTGGCGCAGCATCTCCGGCACCGCCACCTTGGTGAACACCGCGGCCGAGGCGATGGAGATGCCGGTGATCGCGGCGAAGACGGCGTTGGCGGCGATGGTGGCGATGCCGAGCCCGCCGCGCACCCGCCGGAACGCCTGCTGGGCGACGTCGAAGGTGTCCCGGCCGATCCCGGAGACCGAGACGACGAGGCCCATCAGCACGAACAGCGGCACCACGCCGAACAGCTGGTCGGCGATGGAATCCTTGAAGGCGACGACGAGCATCTTGGCGGCCAGCGCGACGCTTCCCTTGAGGAGCCAGACCCCGGCGAAGCTGACGAGGATCAGGGCCACCGCCACGTGCAGGCCGCTCATGATCAGCAGGACCATGGCGACGACCGAGGCCAGCGCGATGCCGACGCCGGTCATGGCCGGTCCCCCGGTTCGACCCCGTGCAGGTCCGCCAGGGCGGAGGCGACGAACTGGGCGACGGTCGCCGCCATGCCGGTCGCCATCAGCAGGTAGAGGGGCCAGGTCGGGACGCGGAAGAAGCCGGGATTGCCCATGAAGTTGCGCTCCGGCCGGGCCCAGGCGTCGGCCAGCGAGGGCAGGAAGAACCACAGCGTGAGCCCGATCATGCCGGCCCCCGTCAGGTCGAAGAGGCACAGCAGGAGACGCCGCAGCCGCGGCGCCCGGCGCGCGAGAAGGTCGAGCACGAGATCCGAGCGGGTGAGCGCGCCGTTCCTCAGGGTGTGGGCGAGCTGGAGGAAGACGATGCCGACGATGGAGAAGGCCACCATCTCGGCGACGCCGGCGATCGGCGCCGCGGCGAGGGTGCGCAGGGCGATGTCGGCGCAGACGAGGAGCATGAGGGCGATGATCCAGACGGTGCCGAGCGCGTTGAGCGCGGCGACCAGCAGCGCCAGGGCACGGTGCCCCCGCGCCGCGGAACGGGAGTCGAGCAGCGGCATGTCACATTCCCGATGGGACGGCGGCGGCGCGCGCGGCGCCGCGGCGGCCGGTCAGTTGGCGAGGTAGTCGCGCGGGAACGCGAAGCCCGCCTTGGCGAGGGCGTCGCGATAGGCGGCGAGGAGCCGGTCGACCGGCTCGCCCCGCGCCGCCGCGGCGTCGCGCCAGGCGGTGACCGGGTTCGCCATCCCGGCGATCCAGGCGGCGCGCTCGGCCGGGTCCATGACGACCACCTGGCCGCCGTTCGCCTCCAGGGTCGCCCGGGCGGCCTCGTGGCGGGCGGCCTGCTCCTTGAAGAATCCCGCGGCATAGGCCCGGGCGCCGGCGCGGAAGGCCGCCTTCGTCGCCTCGGAGAAGCCGTCCCAGCGGTCCTTGGCGACGCCGATGCCGCCGATGTACATCGCCCCGAAGTCGACCCGGTTCCAGTAGGGTGCCACCTCGTGGAGCCGGGCCGGCACGTTCGCCGTCATCCAGCCGATGTTGCCGTCGTACACCCCGGTCTTGATGTCGTTGTAGAAGGTGACGTAGCTGCCCTGCACGCCGACGGCACCGGTGCCGTCGAGCCAGGCGAGGTTGGGGCCGGCGCCGCCGATCTTCAGGCCCTTCAGGTCGGCGCGGCCGTGGACCGGCCGGGTCGCCGCGATGTTGTAGCCGTCGATGACGACGCCGCCGCCGACGTAGACGACGCCGGTGGCGTCGGCGACCTGGTCGAGCAGCCCGTCGGTCGCGACCAGCGCGCCCTCCACCGCCGCCGCCACCAGCTCGGGGTCGGTCGGACCGAAGGGCATGGCGTAGGTGATGTTGAGGATGCCCAGCTCGGCCGGCGAGAAGACCCCTGACGCCATCGCCACGTCGACGATGCCGGAACGCATCGCCTCGGCCTCCGAACCCAGCTTCACGAGCGTTCCGCCATAGGCCTCGGTCCACTCGATCTCCACCTCGCCGGTCTTGGCCAGCTCGGCCTTCACCGTGGGGATGAAGCTCTCCTTCATGTGCTTGACCCAGAGGAAGACCTCCGGATGCCCGGAGGCGATGGTCAGCCGCAGCGTCTCCTTGGCCGGTGCCGTGGCGGCCGAAGCCAGCACGAGCCCGCCGGCGAGCGCCAGGCACGAGACGATCCTGTTCATTCGTTCCTCCCTCGTTCGGCACCGCTTAGGGTGCCTTGGCACAGACACTAAATGCGCTTGAACAAGCGTTCAAGATTTTTTATGGTTTGTTCAACAGAGGAAGGCACCCGTGCGGAAAGACATCCCGGCCGCCACCGGCAAGGCTTTGAAACAGAACGATTCAGCGAAGGAGCGCATCCTCGACGCGGCGGAGACGCTGTTCGGCGAGCTCGGCTACGGCGGCGCCACGGCGCGCCGCATCGCCGACGAGGCCGGCGTGCCGGTGGCGCTCATCAACTACCACTTCGGCTCCAAGGAAGGGCTCTACCGGGCGATCTTCGAGAAGCGCACGCCGGCGATCTACGACCAGCGCGTCGTCGGCCTGCAGCTCGCCCGCAGCGAGCCGAACCGCGACCGGCGGATCGAGCTGGTGATCAAGGCGCTGATCGTGCCGATGCTGGGCCTGCGCGGCGGCGGCAAGGCCTCGGCCTTCGGCCGCATCCTGGCGCGCGAGCTGTCCGACCCGGCCGCCGAGAGCCGCGGCATCTTCCGCGAGATGTTCGATCCCGTCGCCCAGATGATGATCGACGCCATCGCCGAGTGCTTTCCAGAGTGGACCGCCGCCGAGGTCCACTGGGCCTACCACACCATGCTCGGCGCCATGATGATCGTGATGATGGACAACGGGCGCATCGCCCGCCTCTCCGGCGGCGCCGCCTCGGCGGAGAACCACGAGGAGGCCGCCCGCCACATCGTCGCGATCCTCACCGCCGGGCTCAAACACCGCGACCGGTCGCAGACCGCCGCGGACTGACGCCGCAAAGGGAGGAACGCATGAAACTGGTCACCTACGACATCGGCGACGGGATCGCCCGCCCCGGTGCGCTCGTCGCCGACGGCCACCGCATCGTCGACCTGGCGCGCGCCACCGACGGGGCGGTGGGCTCGATCCAGGGTCTCATCGAAGCGGGCGAGGCGGGGCTGGAGCGCGCGCGCCGGGCCGAGGCCGCGGCCGCGCACACCGTGGCCCGCGACGCCGTGCGGCTGCGCGCGCCGATCCAGCCGCCGATCCAGATGCGCGACTGCCTGTGCTTCGAGACCCATCTCCGGCAGGCCTTCCGCAACGCCCGCACCCTGCGTGCCCGGCAGTTCGCCGACCCCGAGGCGGCGGAGCGCGACATGGAGGCCAAGGGCATCCTCGCCGTGCCGCAGACCTTCTACGAGCAGCCGATCTACTACAAGGCGAACCGCTTCGCGGTGATCGGCCACGACGAGGACGTGATCTGGCCCGCCTATTCCCGCTTCCTCGATTTCGAGCTGGAGTTCGGCGTCTATCTCGGCCGCACCGCCAAGGACGTGCGCAAGGAGGAGGCGCGGCCCTACATCTTCGGCTACACCATCTTCAACGACATCACCGCGCGCGACGCCCAGGCGGCGGAGATGGGCGGCCAGCTCGGCCCGGCCAAGGGCAAGGACTTCGACACCGCCAACCCGATGGGCCCCTGCCTCGTCACCGCCGACGAGATTCCCGACCCCTACGCCCTCACCATGATCTGCCGGGTGAACGGCGAGGAATGGGGGCGCGGCTCGACCTCGACCATGCACTGGTCCTTCGAGGACCTGATCCAGCACATCTCCGCCTCGGAGACGCTGCATCCCGGCGAGTTCCTCGGCTCCGGCACGGTCGGCAACGGCTGCGGGCTGGAGCAGATGCGCTTCCTCGAGCCGGGCGACGTCGTGGAGCTGGAGGTCGAGCGCATCGGCGTGCTGCGCAACCGCATCGTGAAGCCGGGGGCCTGAGATGGCGGCGATCATCGGTTGGGGCCACACGCCCTTCGGCCGCCGCCCGGAGACGCTGGAGGAGCTGATCGCCGCCGCCGGGCGCGAGGCGCTCGACCACGCGGGGATCGGCGGGGCCGACGTCGACGGCGTGTGGCTGGGCCACTTCAACGCCGGGATGGTGCCCGACGCCTTCGCCTCCTCGATGGCGCTCGGCATCGACCCGGGGCTGCGCTACACGCCGGCGGTGCGGCTGGAGAACGCCTGCGCCTCCGGCTCGGCGGCGCTCTACGCCGCCCTCGACGCGGTGGAGGCGGGGCGGGTGCGCATCGCCCTGGTGGTGGGGGTGGAGAAGATGACCCACCTGCCGCGCGAGGCGGTGACCGCCGGCCTCGCCGGCGCGTCCTACCAGCGCGAGGAGGCGGGGCTCTCCTTCCCCGAGATCTTCGCCCGCTTCGCCCGCGCCCACCGCGACGCCTTCGGCGACAGCGGCGAGGCGCTGGCGCGGATCGCCGTGAAGAACCACGCCAACGCGCTGAACAACCCGCTCGCCCAGATGCACAAGCCCCTCGACCTGGCGTTCTGCGCCGCCGTGTCGGAGCGCAACCCGATGGTGGCCGAGCCGCTCAAGGTCTCGGACTGCTCGCTGGTCTCCGACGGCGCGGCGGCGCTGGTGGTCGCCGCGGACGAGGTGGCGCGGGGCGCCCCCCGGGCGGCGCGCATCCGCGCCCGCGCCCAGGTCAACGATCTTCTGCCCATGGCGGGGCGCGACCTGACCGAGCTCACCGGCGCGCGCATCGCCATCGCGCGGGCGCTGGAGCGCGCCGGGCTCGGCCTGGACGACGTCGACATCGCCGAGGTGCACGACTGCTTCACCATCGCCGAGCTGATGCTCTACGAGGCGATGGGCCTGGCCGCCAAGGGCCGCGGGCGCGAGGCGATTGCGGAGGGGACGGTGCTGCCGGACGGTCGGCTGCCGGTGAACCTGTCCGGCGGGCTCAAGGCCAAGGGTCATCCGGTGGGCGCCACCGGCGTGTCGATGCACGTCCTGGTCGCCCGGCAGGTGCTGGGCGCCGCCGGGGCCATGCAGCGCCGCGGCGCCACGCGCGGCCTGGTCGTCAACATGGGCGGGTCGGGCGTCGCGACCTACGCGACCGTGCTGGAGGCGATGGCGGCATGAACATCGCGCTTTGGCTGGAACGGGCGGCCGCCGACCGGCCGGCGGCGCCGGCCCTGCTGCACGGAACGGCGACCGTCGCCGACTACACCGCCTTCCGGCGGCGGGCGGCGGGCTTCGCGTCGTGGCTCGGCGAACGGGGGATCGGACCGGGCGAGCGGGTGGCGCTGTTCCTGAAGAACCGTCCGGACTACCTCGTCGCCCTCTACGGGTGCTGGATCGCCGGCGTCGCGGCGGTGCCCGTCAACGCCAAGCTCCACCCGCGCGAGGTCGACGGCATCCTCGACGATGCCGGGGCGCGGCTGGTGGTCGTCGACGACGGGGCGGGGCGGGAGGTCACCGGCGCTCCCCGGCTCGACGTGACCGGGCCGGACTTCGCCGCCGCCTGCGCCCGGCCCGACCGCCGCGCCGAGAGCCTCGGGCCGGAGGCCCTGGCCTGGCTCTTCTACACCTCGGGGACGACGGGGCGGCCGAAGGGGGTGATCATCACCCACGGCATGCTCGCCGCCATGTCGCTCGCCTACCTGCGCGACGTCGACGCGGTGCGGCCGGAGGACGCCGCCTACTACGGCGCGCCGATGAGCCACGGCGCCGGGCTCTACAGCCCCGTCCACACGCTCGCCGGCGCGGCGCACCTCAGCCCGCCCTCGGGCGGATTCGACGCCGACGAGATGCTGGGGATCGCCCGCGCCCACGGCTCCCTCAGCGCCTTCATGGCGCCGACCATGGTGCAGCGCCTCACCGCCGCGGCGCGGGCGGCGGGCGCCGACGGCGCCGGCATCCGCACCATCGTCTACGGCGGCGGGCCGATGTACCGGGCCGACATCGAGGAGGCGCTGGCGGTCCTCGGCCCCCGCTTCGTGCAGATCTACGGCCAGGGCGAGTGCCCGATGGCGATCACCGCCCTGCCGCGCGCCGCCATCGCCGACCGCCACGACCCGCGCTGGGCGGACCGCGTCGCCTCCGTCGGGCGGGCGCAGTCGGCGGTGGAGGTGCGGGTGGTGGACGAGGCCGGGCGGCCGGTGCCGCCCGGCGAGACCGGCGAGATCGTGGTGCGCGGCCTGCCGGTCATGCCCGGCTACTGGCGGGCGCCCGAGGCGTCCGCCGCGGCGCTGCGCGACGGCTGGCTGTGGACGGGCGACCGCGGGACGCTCGACGCCGACGGCCACGTGACCCTGAAGGACCGCTCGAAGGACGTCATCATCTCCGGCGGCACCAACATCTACCCGCGCGAGGTGGAGGAGGTGCTGCTCACCCACCCCGGCGTCGTCGAGGTCTCCGTGATCGGCCGGCCCTCGCCGGAATGGGGCGAGGACGTCGTCGCCTACGTCGTCCGCCGGGATGCCGGTGCTGCCGACGCACCGGCGCTCGACGCCCACTGCCTGTCCGCCATGGCGCGCTTCAAGCGGCCCAAGGCGTACCGGTTCGTCGACGCCCTGCCGAAGAACGCCTACGGCAAGGTCCTGAAGACCGCGTTGCGAACGCTCGAGGCCGCGACCGAAACCGGCTGAGGCCCGGCGGCGGAAACGCCCCCGCCCTTGACAGGGGCGGGGGCGCGGCGCAGACTTTGGATCGATCCAACAATCGGTCCATGCAGCATGGCGGGTGGGGTGGACACGGGCGCGCGCGGGCGGGTGACGTTGCAGGACGTCGCCGCGGACGCGGGGGTGTCGCGGTCGACGGTGTCGCTGGTCCTGCGCGAGAGCCCGCTGGTGGCCGAGGAGACGCGCCGGCGGGTGCTGGCGTCCATGGAGGCGCTGGGCTATGTCTACAACCGCGGCGCCGCCAACCTGCGGGCCAGCGGCAGCAAGACCGTCGGCCTGCTGGTCACCAACATCGCCAACCCGTTCTTCGCCGAACTGACGGCCGGCGTCGACCACGTCATGGACGCGGCCGGCGTGGCGGTGTTCCTCGCCAACACCACCGAGGCGCTGGACAAGCAGGAGCGCTTCTTGCGGCGCATGCGCGAGCAGAACGTCGACGGGGTGATCCTCTGCCCCGCCGCCGGCAGCGACAAGGACCTGGTCGCGCGCATGCGCCAGTGGCGCATGCCGTGCATCCAGACGCTGCGCTACCTCGAGGCGCGCGACGGCGACTACGCCGGCTGCGACTACCGCCTCGGCATGGTGATGGCGGCCGAGCACCTGATCCGCCTCGGCCACCGCCGCATCGCGCTGGTCGGCGGCGAGCTCGTCCATTCCGCGCTGACCGACCGCCGCGCCGGCTTCGCCGACGCGCTGCGCCGCCACGGGCTGCCGGCCGACCTCGTCCTCAGGACGCCGCTGACCCGGCGGGCCGGGGCCGAGGCGGTGACCGCGCTGCTCGACCGGCCGGATCCGCCGAGTGCCGCCATCGCCTTCAACGACGTCGTCGCCTTCGGCATGCTGGGCGGCCTCGCCGACCGCGGGCTGGAGGTGGGCCGCGACTTCGCCGTGTGCGGCTTCGACGACGTGCCCGACGCGGCGTTGTCGCGCCCCGCGCTCACCACCGTGTCGACCCAGCCCTTCCAGATCGGCAAGGAGGCGGCCAAGCTGCTGCTGCGCCGCATCGCCGACCCCGACGGGGCGCCGGAGCGGGTGATCCTGCCGACCCGACTGATCGTGCGCGAATCCTGCGGCGGCGGCGGCCGGCGGACGCCGGCGCGGCGGCCGGCCCCGGCGGCCGGGGGGGTGTGACGATTTTCGGGGTTGCGTGATTGGATCGATCCAATTACCGTTGGCTCATTCAGAGCCACGGACAATCCGGAACGAAACGTCTGCAAGCGACGTTCGCCCGCCCGGTCGCCAGGCGGGGACCGGGGGAGGGGCGAGGTGGACTACACGTTCCGGTTCGGCGAGCTGCTCGCCTACACCGACGTCCTGCTGGCCGGCGCTTGGCTGACGGTGCGGCTGTCGGCGGCCGCCATGGTGCTCGGGCTGCTGGTGGCCGTCGTCTGCGCGCTGGGCAAGACCTGGGGGCCGCGGCCGGTGCGCTGGCTGGTCCAGGCCTACATCGAGGTCATCCGCAACACGCCGTTCCTGGTGCAGATCTTCCTCGTCTTCTTCGGCCTGCCGTCGCTCGGGCTGCGGCTGTCGCCCGACACGGCGGCGCTCCTGGCGATGGTGGTCAACGTCGGCGCCTACGCCACCGAGATCCTGCGCGCCGGCATCGAGTCCATCCACAAGGGGCAGATCGAGGCGGGGCTGGCGCTCGGGCTGAAGCCGCTCCAGGTGTTCCGCTACGTCGTGCTGAAGCCGGCCCTGCGCACCGTCTACCCCGCGCTGACCAGCCAGTTCATCCTGCTGATGCTGGGCTCCAGCGTCGTCTCGGCGATCTCGGCGGAGGAGCTGACCTCGGTCGCCAACAACATCCAGTCGCAGACCTTCCGCGCCTTCGAGGTCTACATCGTCGTCACCGTGATGTACCTCGGGCTGGCGCTCGCCTTCTCCGGCCTGTTCGCAGCGATCCGCCGCGCCGCGTTCGGCTACGCCGACCGCCGCTGACGGGGAGCCGCACGCCATGATCCGCCCCTTCACCATGAACGAGGTGTGGTTCCTGATCAGCGCCGTGCAGTGGACGCTGGCGCTGTCGGCCATCGCCTTCCTCGGCGGCGCCCTGGTCGGGCTGTTCGTGGCGCTGGCCCGCACCGCCGAGGTGCGGCCGCTGCGCCTTGCCGCCATCGGCTACATCCAGCTCTTCCAGGGCACGCCGCTGCTGATGCAGCTCTTCCTGGTGTTCTTCGGCGCCACCGTGCTGGGCTTCGACGTCAACCCGTGGGTCGCCGCCGCCCTCGGCCTCACGCTCAACGCCAGCGCCTTCCTCGGCGAGATCTGGCGCGGCTGCATCGAGGCGGTGCCCAAGGGGCAGTGGGAGGCGGCGCGCGCGCTCGGCATGGGCTACGTCACGCGGATGCGCTACGTGGTGCTGCCGCAGGCGGTCAAGGTGGCGGTCCCGCCCACCGTCGGCTTCTCGGTGCAGCTCATCAAGAGCACCTCGCTGGCCGCCATCATCGGCTTCACCGAGCTGACCCGGGCCGGGCAGCTCGTCAACAACGCCACTTTCAAGCCCTTCCTCGTCTTCAGCATCGTGGCGCTGCTCTACTTCGTCCTGTGCTGGCCGCTGTCGCTGCTCAGCAGCCACCTGGAGCGGCGGCTCGCCGCCCCCACCCGATAACAAAGCCTGGAGAGGACACGCTCATGAACGCCGCCTTCACCCGCCGCCTCGTCGTGGCGACCGGCCTGTTCGCCGCCGCCACGCTCGCCGCCGCCTCCTGGCCGGCCGCCGCCGACACGCCCCAGGAGATCAAGGAGCGCGGCAAGCTGGTGGTCGGCATGCTGGTCGACTTCCCGCCCTTCGGCATCACCGACATCCAGGGCAAGCCCGACGGCTACGACGCCGACGTCGCCAAGCTGATGGCCAAGGAGATGGGCGTGCCGGTGGAGATCGTGCCGGTCACCGGCCCCAACCGCATCCCCTACCTGCAGACCGACAAGGTGGACGTGCTGGTCGCCTCGCTGGGCATCACGCCGGAACGGGCCAAGCAGGTCGACTTCTCCGACCCCTACGCCGCCATCTCCATCGGCGTCCTGGCGCCGGGCAAGACGGCGATCTCGGGCCCCGACGATCTCAAGGGCAAGAGCGTCGGCGTGGTGCGCGCCAGCACCCAGGACACCGCCGTCACCCGCGCCGCCCCCGAGGGCGCCACCATCCGGCGCTTCGACGACGACGCCAGCGCCGTGCAGGCGCTGCTGTCCGGCCAGGTCGACGCCATCGGCGTCTCCAACGTCGTCGCTAGGGAGATCAAGAAGCTGGACAGCTCGGCCAACTACGAGATGAAGTTCGAGCTGAGCCGGCAGGTCCAGGGCATCGCGCTGCGCCAGGGCCAGCCCGAGCTGATGAAGTGGGTCAACGACTTCGTCGCCAAGATCAAGCAGAACGGGGAGCTCAACGCCGTCCACCGCAAGTGGCTGGACAGCGACCTGCCCGAGCTGAAGAAGTCCTGACGCCCACCCTCGCGAGGATGCCATGACGGCGATGCCCGCCCAGCCCACCGACCGCACCCCCGGACGCCGGCCCGACCGGCGGCTCGGCGACGAGCCGATCATCGTCATGGAGGGGGTGCAGAAGTGGTTCGATTCCTTCCAGGTGCTGAAGGACATCGACCTGACGGTGCGGCCGGGCGAACGCATCGTCGTCTGCGGCCCTTCGGGCTCCGGCAAGTCGACGCTGATCCGCTGCATCAACCAGCTCGAGCACCACCAGAAGGGGCGGATCGTCGTCGATGGCAAGGAGCTGGGGCAGGGCCTGCGCCACATCGACGCCGTGCGCCGCGAGGTCGGCATGGTGTTCCAGTCCTTCAACCTGTTCCCCCACCTGACGGTGCTGGAGAACTGCATGCTGGCGCCGCTCAAGGTGCGCGGCGTGCCCAAGGCGGAGGCGCGGGCCACCGCCATGCGCTACCTGGAGCGGGTGCGCATCCCCGAGCAGGCGGACAAGTACCCCGGCCAGCTCTCCGGCGGGCAGCAGCAGCGCGTCGCCATCGCCCGCGCGCTGTGCATGAACCCCAAGATCATGCTGTTCGACGAGCCGACCTCGGCCCTCGACCCGGAGATGGTCAAGGAGGTGCTGGACACCATGATCGCGCTGGCCGAGGACGGCATGACCATGCTGTGCGTGACCCACGAGATGGGGTTCGCCCGCTCGGTCGCCGACCGCGTCATCTTCATGGACCGCGGGGAGATCGTCGAGGTCGCCCCGCCCGAGGAGTTCTTCGCCAACCCGAGGTCGGAGCGCACCCGCACCTTCCTCGGCCAGATCCTGTCCCACTAGAGCAAGACCG
Source organism: Azospirillum sp. ST 5-10 (assembly GCF_051225715.1). Classification (NCBI taxonomy): domain Bacteria; kingdom Pseudomonadati; phylum Pseudomonadota; class Alphaproteobacteria; order Rhodospirillales; family Azospirillaceae; genus Azospirillum; species Azospirillum sp. ST 5-10. Next base: position 32,127 of record NZ_JBPJSP010000019.1, on the reverse strand, counting down.
CCTACGGCCGATCCGGCCGTAGGCGGTCTTGCTCTAAACATTTGAATTTGGAGCGGGATCACTCCAGGTGGTTCGACCTGGAGTGATCCCGCTCCAGTCCCGCCGCACCGAGGTCTGTCTTGCCTATGAAACCGGAAATCCTGCTGGTCGAACGGATGATGCCGTCGCTCGAGGCGGCGCTGGACCGTGCCTACACGGTGCACCGCCTGCCGCCGCCCGGGGAGGAGCGCGACCGGCTGCTGGCCGGGGTGGCGCCGCGGGTGCGCGCCGTGGTCACCGGCGGCTCCACCGGCGTGCGCAACGAGGTGGTGAATGCCCTGCCGGAGCTCGGCGCGATCACCGTCTTCGGCGTCGGCACCGACGCGGTCGACCTGGAGAACGCCCGGGCGCGCGGCGTGCGGGTGACCAACACGCCGGACGTGCTGACCGACGACGTGGCCGACATGGCGATCGGCCTGACCATCATGACCCTGCGCCGGCTGGCCCAGGGCGACCGCTTCGTGCGCGCCGGCCGCTGGCCGCACGAGCGCATGCCGCTGTCCCGCAAGGTGACCGGCAAGCGGATGGGCATCCTCGGCCTCGGCCGCATCGGCCGCGCCATCGCCGCGCGCGCCGAGGCCTTCGGCATGAGCATCGCCTACACCAACCGCAAGCCGGCCGATGGCGCGCCCTGGCCCTTCGTGGCCGACCCGGTGGAGCTGGCGCGCGGCTGCGACGTGCTGGTGGTGGCCGCCGCCGCCGGCCCGTCGACCCGGAACATCGTCGGCCGCGCCGTGCTCGACGCCCTGGGGCCCGACGGCGTCCTGGTCAACGTCGCCCGCGGCAGCGTGGTCGACGAGCCGGAGCTGGTGGCGGCCCTGCGGGAGGGGCGGCTGGGCGGCGCCGGCCTCGACGTCTTCGCCGACGAGCCGCACGTGCCCGAGGCGCTGTTCGCGCTCGACAGCGTGGTCCTGGCGCCGCACCAGGCGAGCGCCACCGTGGAGACGCGCACCGCCATGGGCGACCTGGTGCTCGCCAACCTGGAGGCGTTCTTCGCCGGCGCGCCGCTGCCCACCCCGGTGGTGTGATGGCGCGGCCCCGCTACGGCGCCGTCGTCTTCGACTTCGACGGGGTGATCGTCGATTCCACGCGCCTCAAGCTCGACGCCTTCGCCACCCTGTACCGGCCGCACGGCGCCGCGGTCGTCGCCGCGGTGACCGCCTACCAGCGCCATCACGGCGGCCTGTCGCGCTTCCTCAAGTTCAAGCACTTCGAGGAGGAGCTGCTCGGCCGGCCGCTGAGCGGCGAGCGTATGTCCGAGCTGTCGGCCCGCTACAACGCGCTGGTGGAGGACGCGGTGGGAGCGGCCCCCGCCGTGCCCGGCGCCGAGGAGGCGCTGCGCGCGCTGTCCGGCACGCTGCCCCTGTTCGTCGCCTCCGGCACGCCGGAGGAGGAGCTGCGGCGGATCGTCGAGCGGCGCGGGCTGGCGGGGTACTTCACGGACGTGCGCGGGGCGCCGCGGGTGAAGGAGGATCTGGTCGGCGACATCGTCGCCGGGCACGGGCTCGACGCCGCGCGCACCCTGATGGTCGGCGACGCCATCACCGACCATGACGCCGCGGCGGCGCACGGCCTGCCGTTCCTCGGCGTCGTGCCGGCGGGGGAGGAGGACCCGTTCCCGCCGGGCACGCCGACCGTCCCGGACCTGCACGGACTGGCCGAGCGGGTGCTCGGCTGAGCGCCGTGCCGGCGCCGGCGACAGCCCGCCGTTCATCCCCGGTTCAGCCGGCAGGGCGTAAGTGACCTCCTGAAACCGAACCCGCCGGGAGGCCCTGCCTGTGACCGAGAAGAACCGATACGACCTGGGTTTCCAGGCCCTGCACTGGGGGATGGCGCTGGTCATCCTCGCCGCCTGGCTGATCCCCTCCCTGGCGGAGGACCTGCCGCGCGGCCCGGAGCGGCTCGAACTGATGGCGCTGCACAAGTCGCTGGGCGTCACCCTGCTGGCGCTCCTGGTGCTGCGGGTCGTCTGGCGTGCCGTCAACCCGCCGCCTACCCCGTCCCCGCGCATCACCCCGTGGATGCACCGCGCCGCCCTCGTCGGACATCTCGCGCTCTACGCCGTGATGCTGGCGCTTCCCGTGGTCGGGGTGCTGATGAGCCAAGCCAAGGGGCAGCCGGTGTCCGCCTGGGGGCTAGTCACCCTGCCCACCCTGCTGGCGGAGGACCGCGACCTCGGCCACACGCTGGAGGAGGTGCACGAAGTGCTCGGCAATGCCATCCTGGTGCTGGCCGGCCTGCACGCCGCGGCCGCCCTCGTCCACCAGTACGTCCTCAAGGATGGCGTCCTGGCCCGTATGCTGCCCTGGGAGACGAAGCCGCAGGTATGACCGCCCCATCCGCCAAACGCACGCTGGCGCTCGCCGCCGCGCTGATCGTCGTCGGCGCGGCGGAGGCGCGCGCCGACGATCCGCTCGAGCCCTTCAACCGCGCCATGTTCGCCGTCAACCGGGCAGTCGTGCACCACGTCGTCGACCCGGCGGTGGCGGCCGTCGGCCCCTGGCTGCCGGGCCCGGTGGCGACGGGACTCGGCAACGCCTATTCCAACCTGACCGAGATCGAATTCGTCCTGAACAACGCGCTGGTGGGCGATCTGCCGGGGGTCGGCGTCTCGGTGGCCCGATTCGCGGTCAATTCCACGGTGGGCCTGGCCGGGCTGTTCGACGTCGCCGGCGCCGCCGGGCTCCGGCGCACCGAGCGCGACTTCGGCGAATCCCTCTGCCGCACCGGCCTGCCGCCCGGCCCCTACGTGGTGCTGCCCCTGGTCGGCTCCACCAGCGTGTTCAACGCCGCGGCGCTGGCCGGCGGCGTGGCGCTGGAGGTCTACGCGCTGAGCTTCATCTCGACCACGCTCGCCATGGCCGACTTCATCATCATCGACCTGGGCGGCTCGGCCTCGGCCCTGCGCTACTCCACCGACGTCACCGCCGACGCCGCCGACCCCTACGCCGCCAAGCGCGACGAGTATTTCGCCTACCTGGACGCCGCCTGCGGCCCCGGGGCGGAGGCTGTGCCGGAGACGGCCGCCGGCAACGTCAAGGTGGCCTTCAGCCCGCCCATCGGCGAGTCGCCGAGCGTCAGCGTGCCGCCGTAAAGCCCGGCGAGATCGCTCACCACCGCCAGTCCCAGCCCGGTCCCCGGCACCGCCTCGTCGAGGCGCACGCCGGGGCCCAGAACGTCGCGCCGGCGCTCCGGCGGCAGGCCGGGGCCGTCGTCCTCCACGGCGAGGACGATGTGCATGTCGTCGGCGGCGGCGCTCACCCGCACCCGGGCGCGGGCCCATTTGCAGGCGTTGTCCATCAGGTTGCCCAGCATCTCCTCGAGATCCTGGCGCTCTCCGGCGAACACCGAGCCGGGGTCGGCTGCGGTGGCGATCGCGAGGGAGCGTTCCGCGTACAGGCTTGAGAGCGTACGGGCGAGGCGGTCGACGGCGGGAGCGACATCGGTGCGTACGCCGGGCACGCCATGGGCGGCCGCCGCGCGGGCGCGCGCCATGTGGTGGTCGATGGCCCGGGTCATGCGCTCCACCTGGCGCAGGAGGCGCTCCGCCCCGGCGGGGGCGAGCTCGCGCGCGTCGTTGGCCAGCACGGCGAGGTCGGTCTTGAGCGCATGGGCCAGATTGCCGGCCTGGACGCGGGCGCGCGCCACCACCGTCTCGTCGTGGTCGAGGACGGCGTTGAGATCGGCGGCCAGCGGCCGCACCTCCGCCGGCACGTCGTCGGGCAGGCGCCGGCGGCGCCCGGCGCGGATGGCCGCCAGCTCGCGGCGCAGCCGGGCCAGCGGCCGCAGCCCCACCGTCACCTGGACCGTGGCCGCCGCGATCAGGGCCAGCCCCAGCACCGCCAGCGAGAGCGCCAGCGTGCGGTCGAACGCCGCTTCGGCGGCCGCCGTCTCGGCCTCGTCGCCGGCCACCACGAGGCGCACCGGGGCCGGGGCGTCGGGCAGCAGCACCGTGCGCTCCAGGGCCAGCAGGGTCTGGTCGCCGGGGCCGGCGACGGGGTGGCGGTGCAGCTCCCCGTCGGCCAGGGCGTCGGCGGGCAGCGCCAGGGTGGCGTCCCACAGGGAGCGGGAGCGCAGCACCGCCCCGCCACCCTCCACCTGCCAGTAGAGGCCGGACAGCGGGCGGCGGAAGCGCGGGTCGCTCAAAGGGCGGGGCAGGGTGGGGGCGCCGTCGCCGCCCGGCTCGATCCCGGCGGCGAGCTGGTCGAGGTGGGTGGCCAGCTCCGCCGCGAAGCGGGCCTGCACGTGCTTGTGGAACAGGTCGGAGAGCACGCCGCCGGCCAGGGTCAGGGCCAGCGTGATCCACACCGCCGCCCCGGCCAGCAGCCGGAAGCGCAGGGAGCCCGGCGCCCTCACGGCTCCTCGCAGCGATAGCCCTGGCCACGCACGGTGTGGATGACGGCGGCCCCGAGCTTGCGGCGCAGACGGCCGACGAAGACTTCGATGGTGTTGCTGTCGCGGTCGAAATCCTGAGCGTAGACGTGCTCGGTCAGCTCGCCGCGCGACACCACCTGCCCCTTGCGGTGCATGAGGTAGGACAGCACCCGGTACTCGTAGCCCGTCAGCTCCACCTCGCGGCCGTCCACGGTGACGCGGCCGGACCGGGTGTCCAGCAGCACCGGGCCGCAGGCGATCTCGGCCGAGGCGAAGCCCTTGGCGCGGCGGATGAGCGCGCGGATGCGGGCCAGCAGCTCCTCCGGGCTGAAGGGCTTGGCGAGGTAGTCGTCGGCCCCGGCGTCGATGCCCTCGACCTTGTCGTGCCAGTCGCCGCGGGCGGTGAGGATCAGCACCGGCACGGTGACGCCGTCGCGCCGCCAGGCGCGCAGCACCGTCAGCCCGTCCACCTTGGGCAGCCCGAGGTCGAGGACGATGGCATCGTAGGGCTCGGTGGCGCCGAGGAAGCCGCCCTCCTCGCCGTCACGGGCGAGGTCGACGGCGTGCCCCTCGCGCTCCAGCCGGCGGACGAGCTGCGCCCCCAGTTCCGGATCGTCCTCCACCACCAGCACGCGCATGGCTCACCTGCCGGTCCGGTGGGCGCCGCGGCCAC
>NZ_JBPJSP010000019.1:0-27017 GCF_051225715.1 Azospirillum sp. ST 5-10 | reverse complement strand
CGGCGTCGTAGATCAGCTTCACGATGCGGCCGCCGGGCACCAGCATCTTCACCTCGTAGACGAGGCGCTCGGCCGCGCCCTCGGCCGCGGCGGCATGACCGCGGCGGTCGTGGTGGCGGGGGCCGTGGTCGTCCTCGTCGCCGTCCTCGATCTCCACGTCGAGCACCGTCCCTCCGGTGGCCGTCTCGGCGCGCGCGACGATGTCCTCCAGCGGCAGCACCCGGCCGGCCCGCAGGGCGGCGCGGGCGCGCTCGTGGTCCTCCTCCTCGTCGGCGCCGCCGGACACGGGCAGCCACGCCGCCGGCAGCGCGGCGGCGGCGAGGAGGAGGGCGGCGGGGGCGAGGACGGGAAGCATGGCACGAGCCTAGCCGGGTGAGCCTGAACGGACGATGAACGGCGGGCCCGGCCGGCGTTCAGGAGACGGGGATCATAGTGCGGGTCCTGGCCCACGGCCAACCCGAGAGAGGATTCCCGAAAGCTGGACCGGCACCATGGACGGCCTGTCCGACCATGTCGGCGAGGACGCCAGCCTGCCGGCGGCACCGGCTGCCGCCCGCGGGGCTTGAGCGAAGGGCAGATCGGCGCCGGCCGCCGGGCGTCCCGCTGTCCGACCGTTGGGCAGGGAACATTCGGTGCCGTTCCCGGTTGCACCTGGGAGAGGGCAATGCATAGCGGACAGGCAAAACAAGCTCACGACCCGGGAGGCGATCGCCATGACCGACAGCCACCGTGCTGCTTCGCCAGGCCATAGTGCCGACACCGTCGACGAGCATGGGGGACCCGTGGCCAAGCGCCGGGAGCTCCTGGCGTTCCTGTTCCTGTCCGTGCTGATCTGGCCCTTCGTGGCCGTCGCCGTGGTCGGCGGTTACGGCTTTCTCGTCTGGATGTACCAGCTCGTCGTCGGACCGCCCGGACCGCCGGCGGTGTGAGCGGCGCCGTGCCGACCGAGATCGATCCCGGCCGCCGCGCCCTGCTGCGCGGACGACCGCGCGCCGCGCCGCCGCCGCTGCGCCCGCCCTGGGCGGCGGAGACGGCCGTGCAGGAGCGCTGCACCCGCTGCGGCGCCTGCGCCGCGGCCTGTCCGGAGGGCATCCTCGCCGCCGGCGACGGCGGCTTTCCCACGGTCGACTTCCGGCATGGCGAATGCACCTTTTGCGCCGCCTGCGCCGACGCCTGCCCGGCCGGCGTGTTCGGCGACCGTGCCGCCGCGCCCTGGGCCCTCGCCGCCACCGTCGGGCCGGGCTGCCTCGCCGGGCACGGCGTCGTCTGCCAGAGCTGCCGCGAGATCTGCGAGCCCGGCGCCATCGCCTTCCCCCGCTCCGGCCGTCCCGGCCGGCCCGTCCTCGACACAGACGCCTGCACCGGCTGCGGCGCCTGCGTCGCGCCGTGCCCGGCCGGGGCCATCACCGTGGCGCCGCGGGCGACCGCAAGAACCGTCCAGGGAGAGTCGCCATGCCCCTTGCCGAGTGGCACGTCGCCAGCCTGATCGTCCACGCCGTGCCCAGCCGCACCGCGGCGGTGCGGCGGCGCATCGCCGCCCATCCCGGCGCCGAGATCCACGCCGAGACGCCGGGCCGCCTGATCGTCGTCCTGGAGGCGGCCAGCGAGGCCGAACTGGCGGAGCGCATGACGGCGCTCGGCCGCCTCGACGACGTCATGGCCGCCACCCTGGTCTTCCACCAGGTCGAGACCGAAGCCGCGCCGGAACGGGAGCCAGAACGGGAGAAGGAGGAGAGCACGCCATGCTGAGCCGCCGCGACTACATGAAGACGAACGCCGCCGCGGTCGCCATGACCGCCGCCGGCATGGCCGCCCCGGCGGCGGCCCAGGTGCCGCTGGTCGCCGGCGAGGCCGCCGCGCTCAAGTGGGACAAGGCGCCCTGCCGCTTCTGCGGCACCGGCTGCGGCGTCATGGTCGGCGTCAAGGAGGGCCGCGTCGTCGCCACCCACGGCGACATGCAGGCCGAGGTGAACCGCGGCCTCAACTGCGTGAAGGGCTATTTCCTCTCCAAGATCATGTACGGCGCCGACCGCCTGACCCGGCCGCTGCTGCGCAAGAAGGACGGGAGGTACGCCAAGGACGGGGAGTTCGAGCCGGTCTCCTGGGACGAGGCCTTCGACACCATGGCGGCGCAATGGAAGCGGGTGCTGAAGGAGAAGGGGCCGACGGCGGTCGGCATGTTCGGCTCCGGCCAATGGACGATCTGGGAGGGCTACGCCGCGTCCAAGCTGATGCGGGCCGGCTTCCGCTCCAACAACCTCGACCCCAACGCCCGCCACTGCATGGCCTCGGCGGCGGTCGCCTTCATCCGCACCTTCGGCATGGACGAGCCGATGGGCTGCTACGACGACATCGAGCAGGCCGACGCCTTCGTGCTGTGGGGCTCCAACATGGCGGAGATGCACCCGATCCTGTGGACCCGCCTGTCCGACCGCCGCATCAGCGCGCCGCACGTGCAGGTCGCCGTGCTGTCGACCTTCGAGCACCGCAGCTTCGACCTCGCCGACATCGGCATGGTGTTCCACCCCGGATCGGACCTGGCGATCCTCAACTTCGTCGCCAACCACATCATCCAGAGCGGGCGGGTCGACCGGGAGTTCCTGGAGCGCCACTGCAGCTTCCACAAGGGCCGCCCCGACATCGGCTACGGCCTGCGTCCCGAACACGAGCTGGAAATGAAGGCGCAGTACGCCCGCGAGGCCGGCGAGTCCGAGCCCATCGACTTCGAGGGCTTCAAGGCGGAGGTGGCGCCCTACACGCTGGAGCGCGTGCACGCGATGACCGGCGTCCCCAAGGAGCGCCTGCAGGCGCTCGCCGAGCTGTACGCCGACCCCGAACGCAAGGTGGTCTCGTTCTGGACCATGGGGTTCAACCAGCACGTCCGCGGCGTCTGGTGCAACCACCTCGTCACCAACCTGCACCTGCTGACGGGCAAGATCTCCAAGCCGGGATCCGGGCCGTTCTCGCTGACGGGGCAGCCGTCGGCCTGCGGCACGGCGCGCGAGGTCGGCACCTTCGCCCACCGCCTGCCCGCCGACATGGTGGTGACCAACCCGGAGCACCGCAAGAAGGCGGAGGAGGCATGGCGGCTGCCGCCCGGCACCCTGCCGGACAAGCCCGGCTACCACGCCGTGCTGCAGGACCGCATGCTGCACGACGGCAAGCTCAACTGCTACTGGGTGCAGTGCAACAACAACCTCCAGGCCGCCCCCAACAGCGCCGGCGAGACCTTCCCCGGCTACCGCAACCCGGAGAACTTCATCGTCGTCTCCGACGCCTACCCCACGGTGACGGCGCTGGCCGCCGACCTGATCCTGCCGGCCGCCATGTGGGTCGAGAAGGAGGGCGCCTACGGCAACGCCGAACGCCGCACCCATTTCTGGCACCAGCTGGTCGACGCGCCCGGCGAGGCCCGCTCCGACCTGTGGCAGCTCATGGAGTTCGCCAAGCGCTTCACCACCGACGAGGTGTGGCCGGCGGCGCTGCTGGCCGCCAGCCCGGACCACCGCGGCCGGACATTGTACGAGGTCCTGTTCCGCAACGGCGCTGTCGACCGCTTCCCGCTCACCGACATCGCCGAGGGCTACGCCAACCGGGAATCGGAGCATTTCGGCTTCTACGTCCAGAAGGGCCTGTTCGAGGAGTACGCCGGCTTCGGCCGCGGCCACGGCCACGACCTGGCGCCTTTCGACGTCTACCACGAGGTCCGCGGCCTGCGCTGGCCGGTGGTGAAGGGCGAGGAGACGCGCTGGCGCTACCGCGAGGGCCATGACCCGTACGTGCCGGCCGGGGAGGGCGTGCGCTTCTACGGCCAGCCCGACGGCAAGGCGAAGATCTTCGCCTTCCCCTACGAGCCGCCGGCGGAAAGCCCGGACCAGGAGTTCGACCTGTGGCTGGTGACCGGCCGGGTGCTGGAGCACTGGCATTCCGGCTCGATGACCGGCCGCGTGCCCGAGCTCTACCGGGCCTTCCCCAACGCCGTCGTCTTCATGCATCCCGACGACGCCCGCGCGCGCAACCTGCGCCGCGGCTCGGAGGTCTACGTGCGCTCGCGCCGCGGCGAGATCCGCAGCCGCATCGAGACGCGCGGGCGCAACCGGCCACCGCGCGGCGTGGTGTTCGTGCCGTGGTTCGATTCCAGCCAGCTCATCAACAAGTGCACGCTCGACGCCACGGACCCGATCTCGAAGCAGACCGACTTCAAGAAGTGCGCCGTCCGGGTGCAGCCGGTGTGAGGGAGGGGAGCATGCGCAAGACCACGCTCGCGGCGCTCGCCGCGCTGCCGTTCCTGCTGCCGGCGGTGCTGGCGGCGCAGATGCCCGAGGACGAGCCGTTCCGGCCGCCGGTCCAGTTCACCGACGAGCCGCCGGCGCCGCCGCTGTCCGACCGCACGCCGGAGCGCGGCCGCATCCCGCGCAATTACCCCGAGCAGCCGCCGGTGATCCCCCACGCCATCGCCGGCTACGAGATCAACCTGCGCACCAACCGCTGCCTGACCTGCCACAGCCGCAAGTACTACACCGACGTCGACGCGCCGATGATCAGCATCACCCACTACGTCGACCGCGCCGGCCAGACCCTGGGGGCGGTGGCGCCGCGGCGCTACTTCTGCACGCAGTGCCACGTGCCGCAGGCGGACGTCGACCCGCCGGTCGCCAACCGCTACGTCGAACTGGAATCCCTCGTCGAGCACGGCCGCGACGCCGGGGCGGGGCGGCGATGAGGTTCCAGGAGTTCCCGCGCCGGTTCTGGCACACCATCTCGCGGCCGGCCCGCCACCTCAGCCTCGGCTTCCTGACGCTCGGCGGCTTCCTCGCCGGGGTGATGTTCTGGGGCGGCTTCAACACCGCCCTGGAGGCCACCAACACCGAGGCCTTCTGCGTCTCCTGCCACGAGATGCGCGACAACGTCTTCGAGGAGCTGAAGACGACCATCCACTTCACCAACCGCTCGGGCGTGCGGGCGACCTGTCCGGACTGCCACGTGCCGCACCAGTGGACCGACAAGATCGCCCGCAAGATGCAGGCCTCCAAGGAGGTGTGGGGCCACCTGTTCGGCACCATCGACAGCCGCGACGAGTTCCTGGCGATGCGCCGCGAGCTGGCCGAGCACGAGTGGGCGCGCCTCAAGGCCAACGACTCCCTGGAATGCCGCAACTGCCACAGCGACGAGTCCATGGACATCACCCGCCAGAGCCCGCGCGCCGCCCAGGTCCACCAGCGCTACCTCTTCACCGGCGAGCGCACCTGCATCGACTGCCACAAGGGCATCGCCCACCGCCTGCCCAGCATGGAGGGCGTGCCGCCGGGCTGGAGCGAGGCGGCCGTCGAGTGACGGTGGAGCCCCTGGAAGGCGCGCCTCACTCGCCGATGATCGTCACCGTGTTGGAGACCGGCAGGTCCTTGACGGACTGCGCCTGCGCGAGCAACTGCGACACGATGGACAGGACGGTGCCGGACTGTCCACCGGCCGCGCCGGCCGGGATCGCGTAGCGTGTGCCGGCGAAGTCGGCCGACACGGCCGCCGCGCCGGGGGTTCCAGCCGCGGTGATCACCAGGATGGGCTGCGGCCCGGACACGGTGCGGATCGTCGGAGGGGCGCCGGAGGAGCGCTGGACCCGTGCCAGCTCGCCGAGAAAGTCCAGGATCTCGGCGAGCGAGCGGGTGTGGATCTCGATCGCGCCGAGATCGTCGGTGGCGAAGCGCGCGACGGGCCCGCCGGTGCTGCCGAAATAGGACGGGTCGTCGGTGGTGTAGCGGGGCGCGCGCGCCGATTCCGCGTGGCAGCGCGCGCGCTCGAACAGGGACTCTGCGGGGTTCCGGAAGCAGAACTGGGCGCTCTCGTTCACGTCCATGAGCCGGTAGCGGTTGGCGCCGACCCGTTCCACCGTCAGCCCTTCCTTGCGCACCGACAGAAGCTGGTCGATGGTCGGCGGCCGGTTCTCGTGCAGCTCGGGCCCGACATGGCGCGCCAGGGACACCGTCTCCGTCATCAGCCCCTGATCGACGAGCCGGCTGATCTGCCGCTGGAAGCCGGCGTAGTTGGCCGGCTGGTCCGGCGTGTTGACGAACACGTCGTCGCCATCGCGACGCCGGATGCGGATGCGGTCGATGAACAGGGACAGAATCAGCTCCTTCGGCGCGTCCTGCCTCAGGTAGTAGTCGACCGTACGGGTGTCGATCGGGGCGATGTAGCCGCGGTAGAATTCCTGGTTGTCCTGGGTCGAGATCTCGAACGAGGGTCCCTGGTCGATCGATAGGTGCGGGCGGAAATCGAACTGCGCCGGGGCATCGCCGCCGAAGGGAACCGTGAGGTCGGCGCCGGCGGTGATCCGGCTGCGTCCGCGGATCGTCGTCAGCGCGGTGAAATGGGCCGGCAGCGAGACGCTGCGGCGCAGGATGTTGACCAGGAGGATCTCGTCCTGGAGGGAACCGTAGTCCCGGTTGATCTCGGCGACCGCCGTCGCCAGCCGCTCGCCGCCCGAACATCCCGCCAGCAGAACCATGGCCGCGACCAGCCCCGGCCGCACCGGCCTCCGCTCACCCCGCATCGCCCGGTGCCTCCGGCCATCCGCTCCGAGTGCCGTCGACTGTGCCCTGATCCGCCGCCGCCGGCCACTGGCGGAGGGGAGTAAGCCTGTTCGGCAGAGCGGTGCCCGCGTCCTCAGGCGGCCTTGGTCTGCGCGAGGAAGGCGTCGGCCTCGCGGCGCAGCCGGACGGCCTCGTCGGACAGTTCGGCGGCGCCGCTCAGCACGCTCCGGGCGGCGGCGCCGGTCTGCACCGCGGCGTCCTTCATGCCGGCGACGCTGCGGGCGATCTCCTGCGTGCCGACCGCGGCCTGCTGGACGTTGCGGGCGATCTCCTGGGTGGCGGCGCCCTGCTCGTCGACGGCCGCGGCGATGGCGTTGCCGATCTGGCTCATCTCGGCGATCGTCCGGCCGATCACCTGGATGGCTTCCACCGTCGTGTCCGTGGCCGAGACGATGGCGCCGAGCTTCGCGCTCACCTGCTCGGTGGCGCCGGCGGTCTGCGTGGCGAGCTGCTTGACCTCCGTGGCGACGACGGCGAATCCCCTGCCGGCCTCGCCGGCGCGGGCCGCCTCGATCGTCGCGTTCAACGCCAGCAGGTTGGTCTGCTGGGCGATGGCGGTGATGAGCTGGACCACGTCGCCGATCTGGCGGGTCACCTGGGCGAGATCCTGGACCACCGCGTCGGTGCGCTCGGCCCGCGCGACGGCGTCGACGGAGATCGTCCGCGACAGCGCGACCTGCCGGCCGATCTCGTCGACCGAGGCGGCCAACTGCTCGGCGGCGCTGGCGACCGTCTGCACGTTGGCCGAGGTCTGTTCCGTCGCCGCGGCGATCCCGGCGGCCATGTCGCTCGCATCCGCGGCCATGCCGACCATGGCCTCCGCGTCGCGCCGCATGCCCGAGGAGGCGCGGCTCAGGTTCTCCACCACCGCACCCACCCCGACCTCGAAGCGGCCGGCGCAGGCGTGCAGTTCCCCGGCCTGCGCCTCCATGAGGCCGCTGGCCCGGTTGAGGTCCTGGGCGGCGTTGCGCAGGGCGCCGGGCAAGCCGCGCAGCAGGACCTTGCGGTAGTGGCGCCCTTCGCTGACCGCCCGCATGGAGCCGCTGGCCTCGCGCACGAAGGCGTCGGTGACGTCCAGCAGGGCGTTGATGTTGCGTTGCAGCAGTCCGGCCGCGCAGCCGCCCGGCTCGCCGGGGATGCGCGCCTCGAGGTCGCCGGCGGCGGCCCGGGCGCAGATGGCGGCGGCGTCGCGCAGGGTGCGCTCGGCACGCACCAGGCCGACGAGGGCGGCGGCCGGCAGCGCCACCGCGGCGAGCAGGGCGGCGCCGACGGTGGCGACGCCGGCACCGGCGCCGGCGAGCGCTGCGCTCCCGGCGGCCGCGGCGATGCCGCCGAGGATGAAGCCGCGGATGCTAGAGAGAGAAGACAAAGCGATCATAGTCCATCCCCCGGTCGCGCAGCGTGTCCGTCAGCAGGGCGTGCGACCGCCGGAGCCCCTCCTTGCGGTCGGCCGACCGGTCCTCCTCCTGGCGGAGCGTCCGGTAGAGCGGCGCGATCCGGGCGACCTGCTCGGCGGTGGGCTTGCGGCGGTTGGAGTGATAGCCGACGATCCGCCCGGAGGCGTCGCGGCTCGGCGTGACGTGGGCGAACACCCAGTAATGGTCGCCGTTGCCCGCCAGGTTGAGGACGTAGGCGAAGATCTCGTTGCCGCCCTGGATGGCGTCCCACAGCAGCTTGAAGACGCAGCGCGGCATGTCCGGGTGGCGGATGATGCTGTGCGGCGCGCCGACGACGTCCTTGGCGGCGTAGTGCGACACACGCAAAAAGACGTCGTTGGCGTAGGCGATGCGCCCGGTGAGATCGGTCTTGGTGACGATGATCTCCTCATCGTCGAAGGGGCTCTCGATTCCGGTCGGCCTGATGGCGTTTCGAGCCATGCTTCCTTCCTGCCGTTAGGCTGGCGGGGGTGGATTCAACGACGGCGCATTGTAGAGAAGGCGATGTACCGGACACAAGATCAGCGATAGAAACTTCTCCTTCTTTTTCCACACAATGCAAAAAAGACAAGAAAATATCCGCCGACTGAAAAAATGTTCTGGGCATCGGCAATGCATTGCCGTGTCGCCGGTCATTTCGTTCGTGGTGATGGACACGGCGTTTCGTCCCGACGTTTCCAAGCTGTTTGACGCTGGACCAGCGGACGGCATCGGCGGCGACGTCACTCCGAGTCCGGGCGGCAGGGGACGAGCAGCGTGGACACCAGGATCTGCACCGTCTCGCCGCGGCCGTTCACGGTGACCGTGCGGAGCTTGACGAACCCGCGGTCGCGCCGGGAGGCCGAGCGGCGCACCTCCAGCACCTCCGACGTGCAGCTCAGCACGTCGCCCGGGCGAGTCGGGCGGACCCAGCGGATCTCGTCGACCCCGGCGCCGACCATGCCGCCGGCCGGCCGCGGCCCGTCCTCGACCAGCAGGCGCATGGTCAGCGCCGCGGTGTGCCAGCCGCTGGCCACCAGCCCGCCGAACAGGCTGGCGCCCGCGGCCGCCTCGTCCAGATGGAAGGGCTGGGGATCGAAGTCGGCGGCGAAGGCCTTGATGGCGGCGGTTTCCACCGTGACCGTTCCCGACCCGAAGGTCTGCCCCGGCGCGAAGTCCTCGAAATAGCGTTCCGGCACCTCTGGTCCTTTCCGATGTGGTCCGACGGGCGGCTACTCCGCCGCCCGCGCGCCCGTCTGCAGGCCCCACAGCCGGGCGTACAGCCCGGCCTTGTCGATGAGGGCGGCGTGCGGGCCGTCCTCGACGATGCGCCCGGCGTCCATCACGACGATTCGCTCGAAGCGGGCGAGCGTGGACAGGCGGTGGGCGATGGCGATCACCGTGCGGCCGCGGAACAGCCGGTCCAGGCTGTCCTGCACCAGCCGCTCGGTCTCCGAATCGAGGGCGCTCGTCGCCTCGTCGAGGACGACGACGGGAGCGTCGCGCAGCACCGCCCGGGCGATGGCGACCCGCTGGCGCTGGCCGCCCGACAGCACCACGCCGCGCTCGCCGGCGATGGTGGCGTAGCCGTCGGGGTAGGCAGCGATGAAGTCGTGGGCGTGGGCGGCGCGGGCGGCGGCGACCACCTCCTCGTCGCTCGCCTCCGGCCGCGCCAGGCGGATGTTGTCGATCAGCGGCATGTTGAAGATCGCCGGATCCTGCGGGATCACCGCGAAGGCCCGGCGGTAGGCCCGCACGTCGAGCCCGGCGACGTCGCGCCCGTCCACCCGCAGGGTCCCGGAATCGGGCGGGTAGAGGGCGAGCAGCAGCTTCAGCAGGGTCGACTTGCCCGCACCGGAGGGGCCGACCAGGCCGACCGTCTGGCCCGCCGGGATGGCGAGCGAAACGCCGGTGACCACCGGGTCGCCGCCCGCCTTGTAGGCGAAGGTCACGTTCTCCAGGGCGATGGCGCCGTCGCGCGGCGTGAAGCGCTCGCCCGTGCCGGCGTCCGCCTCGGCGGCGTCGCGCGCCTCGGCCAGCAGCTCGGTCAGGCGGCGGAAGCCGGCATAGGCCTCGACCAGGGAGTTCAGCTCGTAGGCCAGCCACTCGAAGCGCATCCAGGCGCCGACCGTGAACATCAGCACGACCGTGAAGGCCTCCAGCGGCATCGCCCCGGCGGTGGCGCGCTCCAGCGCCACCACGAAGATGACGATCATCCACAGGCCGGCCGTCAGGTTCAGCCCCATCCAGCGCAGGGCCTGCAGCCGGAACAGCCGGCGCCCGGCGTCGTGGCCGTCCAGCTCGACGGCGCGGGCGCGCTGCAGGATCGGCCGCTCCAGGGTGAAGATCTTGATGGTCGTCACCGACGAGAGGAAGTCGTAGACGTTGGCGAACAGCTCCTCCACCGCGGCGTAGACGCGGTCGAAGCGCCGGCGCAGGGCGGGGAGTGTGGCGAGCGCCACCGCCACGTAGCTCGCTCCGAACAGCAGGTAGAGCGCGTAGAACACCGGCGGCACGTCCAGGGTGGCGACCGCCGCGCCCAGCGACACGAACAGCCCGACCTGCGCCAGCAGCGCCCAGAAGAAGGTGTCGAGCAGGATCTTGAAGGAGTCGCGGCCCTTGTTGATCTTCTGGCCCTTGGCGCCGCTGGCGACGTCCTCGTGCCAGGCGGTGTCCATGGCGATGACCCGGTCGAGCGCGTAGAGGCCGAGGCTGCGCACCGCCAGGTCGACGGTGGCGAGCTGCGGGAACAGGACGGCGATGGCCGCGAGGTAGAGCACGAAGACGACGAGGTAGGGAGCCGCCGCGGCCATCGCCGAGGCGAAGTCCATGCCGCCGGCCGCCACCGCCGCGACGAAGTAGGAGAAGAACAGCGGGATCGACGCGGCGACGGTGTGGCGCACGGTCATCACCGCCCCGGTGACGGCGAAGGTCGTGCGGTAGGGGCCGACGGCGAACCACAGCCAAGCGGCGAACCCGTCGCCGCGCGGCGCCCGCGCCGGGTCGAGGCGGCGCAGGCGCCGGTCGTGGGCGGTGCGGGCGGCGGCGGTGCGGGCGGCGGCGGCCGGAGCCGACGGAAGATCCATGACACACTCTCGATCGTCCAGCCCGGCGCCGCGCGCCGGGGTGCCCACTGTATGGCGCCGGCCGGCGCCATCGGGAAGAGGCGCGCGCGCATGGCCGCCAACACCTGCCGCCGCCGACATCTGCTAAGGTCGCGCCGCCCCTGCGGGCCGAGACGAGCAGCGAGAGGACAGCGATGACCATAGCGCCCGACACCGTGGTGCCGACCGGACAGCCGGGGAGCGGCGTCGCCACGGCCAACCCCTACGTCAACGCCCTGCTGTGGGGCGGCAAGTGGGGGGCCGCCTGGACGCCGGTCTCCGCCGGGACGACCACCATCACCTATGCCTTCGTCAACGCCCAGGCCGGGCAGGGCACGCCGACGACGTGGAGCGAGTCGGAGAAGGACGCCATGCGGTCGGCGCTGGCCGCCTGGCAAGCCGTCGCCGACGTCCGCTTCGTCGAGGTCGCCGGCGGCGCGGGCGGCGACGCCTCCTATTGGGACCTGGACGGCACGCCGGTCGGCCTCGACGTCGCCGACCTAACCTTCGACAAGATGCGGCCCGACGAGATCGGGCCCCTGCAGGAAGGCGAGATCTTCGGCTTCCAGTACGGTCCGCTCGACGACCCCTGGGCGGGGCTCGGCGGCTACAACGGCAGCTCGACCCCATGGCGGCCGGAGTATCTGGCCGTCGGCGGCTTCGCCTACGTCACCCTGCTGCACGAGCTGGGGCACGGCCTCGGGCTGGCGCATCCCCACGACGACGGCGGCACCTCCGGCATCTTCCCGGGCATCGACCCGGCGACGCCGACCGGGCGCCCCGATCTCGAGCCCGGGAGCGACGGCCTGAACCAGGGCGTCTGGACGACCATGTCGTACCGGGCGGGCCTGGTGTCCGATCCGGTGGCGGGGCGCGGCATCATGGACTACGGCCACCAGGCGACGCCGATGGCCTTCGACGTCGCGGCGATCCAGTACATCTACGGCGCCAACACGGGCCACGCCACCGGCGACGACGTCTACGACCTGCCGACAGGGAACGGGCCCGGCACCTACTACGCCTGCATCTGGGACGCCGGCGGCACGGACACGGTCCGCCACCTCGGCGCCGACGCCTGCGTCATCGACCTGCGGCCCGCCCCGCTGGCGGGCGGCAACGCCGGCGGCTACCTGTCGCGCGCCGAGGGGGTGTTCGGCGGCTACACCGTCGCCGCCGGCGTGATCCTGGAGAACGCGGCGGCCGGGGCCGGCGACGACGCGGTGACCGGCAACGACGCGGCCAACGCGCTGCTCGGCGGCGGCGGCGCCGACACGCTGTCGGGCGCGCCGGGCGGCGACGCGCTCTACGGCAACGCAGGAGCCGACACCCTGTTCGGCGGGCAGGGCGCCGACACCGCGTACGGCGGCCAGGACGACGACCTGCTCTACGGCAACCTGGGCGACGACGCGCTCCACGGCAACCTCGGGGACGACCGGCTGGTGGGCGGCGCCGGCGCGGACACGCTGACCGGCGGCGCCGGCGTCGACCTCTTCGTCTTCACGACGCCCGGCGACGGCGGCGACGTCATCACCGACTTCGAGCCGGGGGTGGACAAGATCGCCGTCGCCAGCCCGAACTTCGGCAACCGGAGCTACGGCGTCGTCCGGCCCACCTCCTTCGCCCTGGACGCGCCGACCGATTCCACGGACGTCTTCGTCTTCGACACGGCGACCGGGGTGCTGTCCTTCGACGCCGACGGCTCGGGCGAGGGCGCGGCGGTGGCGCTGGCCACCCTGAACGTGCGCACCCTGTCCGCCTCCGACATCACCATCCTGGCGGGCTGACGGGCCCGTCCGCGGAGACACCGATGAGCGACACCGAAACCCGCCTGAACGAACTGGAGAGCCGGCTCGCCCACCATGAGCGCATGGCCGAGGAGATGTCGGCCGTGCTGTTCGAGCAGGGGCGGACCGTCGAGCGGCTCGCCGCCCAGGTGCGCCGCCTCACGGAACGGCTGCTCGCCCTGGAGAGCGGCGCCGCCCGTGCGCCCGGCGACGAGCCGCCGCCGCCCCACTACTGAGCCCCGCGGCGGCTGCGCCCGAGAAAAGGGGGAGGCCGGCAACGTCGGGCTGGACAGGGCGCGCGGATGCGACTATCACGCTGCCCAGTCCGCCCGGCGCGTGCGCGAGTGCGGATGCGGAAAACTGTTGTTTGACTTTTTCCGCCACCCCTTGTATGGCGCGCAGCCAAGGAGCATCTAGGCCTCGCCGCCGTCAACCCGAGCACGCGGTTCCGGTCCGCACCACGGAGTTCTTTAATGCCGCGCACCACGCCCCTGAGCGACATTCGCAACATCGGCATCATCGCCCACGTCGATGCCGGCAAGACCACGACCACCGAGCGTGTCCTGTACTACACGGGCCGCAAGCACACGATCGTCGACGTCCACGAGACGAAGGACCTGAAGTCCTCGACGACGACCGACTACCTGGAGCAGGAGCAGAAGCGCGGCATCACCATCCAGTCGGCGGCCGTGTCCTGCTTCTGGAAGAACAAGAAGATCAACCTGATCGACACCCCGGGCCACGTCGACTTCACGATCGAGGTCAACCGCTCGCTGCGCGTGCTCGACGGTGCCGTGGTGGTGTTCGACGGCGTGGCCGGCGTGGAGCCGCAGACCGAGACCAACTGGCGCCTGGCGGACAACTACAAGGTCCCGCGCATCTGCTACGTCAACAAGATGGACCGCTCCGGCGCCAACTTCCGCCGCTGCGTGCAGATGATGAAGGACCGCCTCGGCACCAACCCGGTGGTGATCCAGGTGCCGATCGGCTCGGAAGACGACTTCCGCGGCATGGTCGACCTGATCGAGATGAAGGCGTATCTCTGGTTCTCCGACGAGCGCGACGCGCCGATGGAGACCTGGGAGATCACCGACGACCTCGCCGACAAGCTGAAGTTCACCAACCAGAACGACCGCGACATGCTGGCCGAGATCCCGGCCCTGCGCGCGGCGCTGATCGACTCCGCCCTGGTGGAGGACGACGCGGCCATGGAGGCGTATCTGGAGAGCGGCGAGGATCCCTCGCCCGACGTCCTGCGCGCCTGCCTGCACAAGGGCACGGTCAACGCCACCCTGGTCCCGGTGCTGTGCGGCTCGTCCTACAAGAACAAGGGCGTGCAGCAGCTCCTCGACGCCGTGGTGTGGTACCTGCCGTCGCCGGAAGAGGTCGAGGCGATCAAGACCGTCGATCCCGACGGCAACCCCAACGGCGAGCGCAAGACCTCCGACGACGAGCCGTTCTCGGCGCTGGCCTTCAAGGTCATCAACGACCGCTTCGGCTCGCTGACCTTCGTGCGCGTCTACTCCGGCGTCGCCTCCAAGGGCCAGTCGGTGATGAACACCACCCGCGGCAAGCGCGAGCGCATCGGCCGCATGGTGGAGATGTTCGCCAAGGACACCAACGACCTGGACGAGGTGCGCGCGGGCGACATCGTCGCCTTCGTGTCGCTGCAGGAGACGGACACCGGCGACACGCTGTGCGATCCGTCGGCGCCGGTGGTGCTGGAGCGCATGCGCTTCCCCGACCCCGTGATCAGCGTCTCGGTCGAGCCGAAGAACCGCGCCGACCAGGACAAGTTCTCGGTGTCGCTGGGCAAGATGGTGCGCGCCGACCCGTCGCTGGTGCTGGAGACCGACAAGGACACCGGCCAGACCATCCTGCGTGGCATGGGCGAGCTGCACCTCGAGGTGACCATGGACCGCCTGCGCACCGAGTTCGGTGTCGAGGGCGTCATGGGCCGGCCGCAGGTGGCCTACCGCGAGGCGATCACCCGCGCGGTCGAGCACACCTACACCCACAAGAAGCAGACCGGCGGTTCGGGCCAGTTCGCCGAGGTGAAGATCCGCTTCGAGCCGCGGGAGCGCGGCGAGGGCTACAAGTTCGTCGACCAGATCGTCGGCGGCACCGTGCCGCGCGAGTACATCCCGTCGGTGGACAAGGGCCTGCAGAACCAGAAGGAAGACGGCGTCATGGCCGGCTACCCGACGGTCGACTTCCAGGCCACCCTGCTGGACGGCAAGTACCACGACGTCGACTCCAACGCGCTGACGTTCGAGATCGCCGCCAAGGCCTGCTTCCGCGAGGGCATGCGCCTGGCCGGCCCGGTCCTGCTGGAGCCGGTCATGAAGGTCGAGGTGGTGATCCCCGAGGACTACCTCGGTGACGTCATCGGCGACATCAACCGCCGCCGCGGCACCATCCTCGGCCAGCTCGAGCGCGGCACTAACATCGCCGTCGAGGCCCACGTGCCGATGTCGGAGATGTTCGGCTACATCGGCGAGCTGCGCGGCATGACCTCGGGTCGCGGCTCCTACAGCATGGAGTTCTCGCACTACGACCCGGTGCCGAAGAACGTCGCCGACGAGATCGTGGCCAAGAGCGGCAAGGCCGCCTGATCCACGGCTCGGACACGCACGTCGGTCGCGAAGCGCCGGCCCCCCCGGGGGCCGGCGTTTTCGTTGTGCGCCGGCCGGTCCGGCGGCGCTCACCCGTCCGCGCCGCCTCCTCCCCAAAGGCCGCGCCGCGGCGGCGATGTGGCTAAGCCCGCTGCCCGGGGAATGCCGAACCCCTCAGCCCGTTTGCCGTCGTGACGTCTTCCCGGAGCGGAGGCGCGGGAGGCAACAAGGGACGGGTGCGGCATGGACCAGCCAGGCGATCGCTTCTTCATCGACCCCAACAACCTGCCGGGAATCATCAACGATTCCGTGCGCAACTACTCCGAGCTGGTGGAGCGGCCCGACGGCGTGCTGCCGCAGGTCCCCGACGGGTTCCAGGTCAGCGTCTTCGCCGAGGATCTCGGCCGTGCGCGCCAGATCGAGGTGGCGCCCAACGGCGACGTGCTGGTGACCCGCGGCGGCGCCGACGACATCATGCTGCTGCGCGACAGCGACGGCGACGGGGTCGCCGACCTGCGCACCACGCTGGCCGACGGCTTCGACACGCCCCACGCCATGGAGCTGCGGCCCGACGGCCTCTACGTCGTCGACGTCGGCCACGTCTGGCGCGTGCCCTACACGCCGGGCGACCTGGAGGCGCAAGGGGAGGCGGTGGCCCTGACCCCCGACGGCGCCCTCGGTTCCGACGAGGGCCACACCATGCGCTCCCTGGCCTTCAGCGCCGACGGGCAGAGCTTCTTCGTCGGCATCGGCTCCGAATCGAACCTCGCGGTCGAGCCGGCGCCGCGCGCCACCATCCTGCAGTTCGACGCCGACGGCAGCGATCCCCGGATCTACGCCAGCGGCGTGCGCAACCCGGCGGGGCTCGAGGTGGAGCCGCAGACCGGCGCCCTCGTCGCCACCGTCGTCGAGCGCGACGCGATGGGCGACGAGCTGGTGCCCGACTTCCTGACCCGCGTCGCCGAGGGCGGCTTCTACGGCTGGCCCTACGCCTACATCGGCGCCAACGACCAACCGGGCTTCGTGGACGACCCGGCGCTGACGGCGCGGAGCATCGTTCCCGACACGCTGTTCCAGGCCCATTCCACGCCGATCGGCTTCACCTTCTACACCGGCGACCAGTTCCCGGCGGAGTACCGGGGCGACGCCTTCGTCGCCCTGCGCGGCTCGTGGAACTCGGCCGATCCGCGCGGCTTCATGATCGCCCATGTCGACGTCGAGAACGGGGTGCCGCAGAACGGCTACGAGGCGTTCGCCACCGGCTTCTGGATGGAGGGGCAGACCGCACCGGAGGTCTACGGGCGTCCGACCGCGGTGGCGACGGCCGCCGACGGGTCGCTGCTGATCGGCGACGACACGGGCGGCACCATCTACGCCGTGCGCTGGACGCCCCAGGGCGACGCCGGACCCAACGCCCTGTTCGGCGGCAGCGGCGTCGACACCCTGATGGCCGGCGCCGACGCCGACACGGTGATGGGCGCCGCCGGCGCCGACCAGCTGTTCGGCAACCAGGGCGCCGACCTGCTGCTGGGCGAGCAGGGGGACGACCTGCTGTTCGGCGGCCAGGGCGCCGACACGATCTTCGGCGGGCAGGGGGACGACGAGATCGTCGGCAACCGCGGCAGCGACTGGCTGTTCGGCAACCGCGGCGAGGACACGCTGACCGGCGGGCCGGGCGCCGACGTCTTCGCCGCCCGGACCGGCATGGATGCCGACACGGTGACCGACTTCTCCTTCGCCGACGGCGACCGGGTGGGGGTGGTCGCCGGCCAGTCCTGGTCGGTGGCCGGCACCGGCGGCGACGCGGTGATCCGCTTCGGCGCGGGCGACAGCCTGACGCTGAAGGGCGTCGCCGCGAGCGCGGTCCAGGACGGCTGGTTCACGGTGGCGTAGGCACTCCGGCCCCGCCAATCTGCGCTTGATGGCGGGGCCGCTCTCGCGGATGATCCGGCGTCCACTGGTCGTCCGGCATATGATCCCGAAAATCATTCACCACCTCTGGAAGAACGAGGCGGTCCCGGACCGTCTCGCCCTCTACCGCGACACCTGGCGGCGCCTGCACCCGGGCTGGGAGCACCGGCTGTGGACGGACGCCGAGCTGCGCGCCTTCGTCGCCCGGGAATTCCCGGACTTCCTGCCGGTCTACGACGGGTACGCCGAGCCGATCCGGAGGGCGGATGCGGCGCGCTACCTCATCCTGAAGCGCATGGGCGGCCTGTACGTCGACCTCGACTTCGAAGCCTTGAAGCCGATCGACTCCCTGCTCGACGGGCCATCCCTGGCGATCGGGCTGGAGCCGGACAGCCACCTCGCCCTGGACAAGGCGGTGCGGGCGGGGATGACGCGCATCCTCTGCCCGTCGCTGATCGCCTCGGTGCCCGGCCACGGCTTCTGGGACCATGTGGTCGGGGCCCTGCGGCGCAACGCCGGCGCCGACGACGTGCTCGACGCGACCGGACCGTTCCTGCTGACCCGCGCCTACGACTCCTACGCCGCGCCGGAGACGATCACCCTCCTGCCGGCGCACGCGGTCTACCCCGTGGACAAGATGGCGTGCTGGCAGGGCCGGCTCTTCGACATCCGCCACTGGGAGCGCGTCACCCGCGACGCCTACGCGCTGCACCATTGGGACGCCACCTGGTTCCGCGGCGTCGACGCGGCGGACCGCCCGCCGGTGCCGGTGCGCATCGTCGTCTCCGACGGCGAGGCCGGGGCGGCAGGCGCCCCCGCCCCGGCCAATGATGGCGAGCGGCCGCTGGTGTCCTGCCTGATGACGACGCGCGACCGCCCGGCCCAGGCGCTCATCGCCGTCGACGGCTTCCGGCGGCAGACCTACCCGAACCGCGAGCTGGTGATCGTCGACGACGGCGCCGGGACCACCCTGGCGCAGGCCGTGGCCGCCCTCGCCGACCCCCGCATCCGCCTGGTGCGCCCGGAGGATGCCGCACCCAACCTCGGGCGGGCCCGCAATCGGGCGGTGGCGCTCGCCGCCGGTCCCTACGTCTGCCAGTGGGACGACGACGACCTCTACGACCCGTTCCGCATCGAGGTGCAGATGGCCGCCCTGCGCGGCGCCGGCGCGCGGGCCTGCGTGCTGAGCCAATGGCTGATGTGGTGGCCGGAGGCGGAGCGCCTTGCCGTGTCCCGCCGGCGCGCCTGGGAGGGGTCGCTGCTGTGCGAGAAGGCGGTCCTGCCGCCCTATCCCGAGCTGGCACGCGGCGAGGACACGCCGGTGGTCGAGCGCTTGCTGCGCACCGTCCGTGTCGTGCACCTCGACGAGCCGCGCCTCTATCTCTACGTGGCCCACGGGCGCAACACCTTTCCGTCCTCCCATTTCGACGAGCAGTGGCACGCCGCCGAGGAGCGCTGGGAAGGGCGACGCTTCCAGGATGTCGCCGTCGAACTGGGCAAGCGCCTGCCCCTCGCGGCGTACCGGCAATCCCTGGCGGACGCCGCCACCCTGGAGGAGCGTCTGGCGGCGGCGCGGGCCCTCCTCGACACCGGCCGCCTCGACGAGGCGACCCGCGCCTACGCCGCCCTGCGCGATGCCCACCCGGCGCGGCCCGCCGTGCTGGAAGGGGCGGCCCAGGTCGCCGCGGCGGCGCGGCGCTGGCGCGACGCCGCAGCGCTGTGGGACCGGCTGCTGGCGCAGGCACCGGAGCACGCTTCGGGGCGGCTCGGCCGCGGCGTGGCGCGGCTCGAGCTCGGCCGGTTCGCCGAGGCCGAGGCGGATTTGACGGCCTTGGCCCGCCAGTTGCCGGAGGAGCCGGCGGTCCGCGTCGCGCTGGCCGAGCTGGCGGTGCGGCAACGGAACTGGACGGTGGCGCGGGCGCGCTGGCGGCGGGTGCTGTGCCTGGACCCGGCGTCGTCGCGGGGGTGGGGCGGCCTGGTCATCGCCCTGGTGGAGATCGGCCGGCTCGACGCCGCCGAGACGGTCGCCCGGAGCCGCGGCCCGGCGCTCGGCCGCGCCGACGCGGTGGTGATGCTGGCGGCCGTGCTCCACCGCCGCCAGCGCGACGCCGAACTGGCGGCGCTGCTCGACGCCAACCGGGACGTGGTGGCCGGCCAGCCCGCCCTGCGCGCGCTGCATTTCCACACGCTGCTCGTCCGCGGCGACCTGGAGGCGGCCTGCACGGTGGCCTTCCCCGGCGGCGGCGCAGGCACCGTGCAGCACGACCTGATGACGGCGGCCTACACCCGCGGCCCGGAGGGGCGGCGGGCCCTGCACGCGCTGTGGCGCAAGCACGGAACGGACGTACTGAGCCCCGACCTGGTGGGACCGGCGGCGCAGGCGGTGCGCGAGGCCGAGGGCGAGAGCGGGCTGCGCGCCTTCTTCGACGCGGTCGACGACCTGCCGCCGCACGACGAGCGGTCGATCCGGCTGCGCCTGATGGCCGTGTTCGAGCGCCTGCGGTTCGGCCTGGGTGACGGCACCGCCGCCCAGGCGCTGCGGCGCCTCGCCGACCGGCGCGACCCGCACGCGCCGCTGGGGCATTGGGGCGAGGCGCTGCGCCGCTTCGCGGACGGCTTCGACCGGCTCCGCACGCGCTTCCCCGCCTTCCACGTCGAGAGCGGGTGGACCCGCGCGGACGCCGAGGCCGTGACCGGGCGGATCCTCGACGCCCACCGCCACCGCCGTCCCTTCAGCCTGATCCGCCTCGGCGACGGGGAGGGCAATTTCCTGCCCTATCCGCCGGGGCAGGAGGAGCACGCCGACGCCGACCGCGCGGCCACCCAGTTCATCTGGTGGGGCGGGGCGCTGCTGGAGGGCGACGCCGCGGCCGCCATGAGCGCGGCGCTGGGGACCGCCGTGCGCAACGCCGACGTGGTCGGCGTGCCCGACCTGGCGCGCCTGTGCTACGGGCTGCCGCTGCCGACGCCGCCCTTCCTGTTCCACAGCTGGCACGACTACCGCGGCCTTCTGGTGGTCCTGCATCACCTGGCGCAGCAGGGACAGGATGCCCTGTTCCGGCCGGCGCAGACCGTCGCCTCCTGCCACGTCCACGCCGACCTCGCGGCCTGGGGCCAGTACGAACGCCTGTTCGCCGAGATCCGGCGGGTGTCGCTGATCACCTGCCACCCCGGGCTGGCGGCGGCGCTGAGCGAACGCTTCGGCGTCGCCGTCGACCAGGACGTGCGCATTCCCCACGAGGCGAAGTACGCCGCCCAGTTCGGCTATCCCGAGGCCGGCCCGCACTACCCCGACGCGTTCCGGACCCTGGAGCGGACCCTGGCGGTGCGCGAGCCGGGGGAGGTCTTCCTCGTGGCGGCGGGCTTCCTCGGCAAGCTCTACTGCGACTGGATCAAGGCGCGGGGCGGCATCGCCCTCGACGTCGGCAGCGTCGCCGACCAGTGGCTCGGCTTCAACACCCGCAGCCTGCACTTCGCGCAACGCTACGAGGCGCCGCCGCCCGCGCCGGAACTTCCGGCTTCCGCCCCGGCGGCGGCCGGAGTGAGCGTGTTCGGCCACTTCGGCGCCGGCGTCGGGCTGGGGGTGGCGGCGTGCGGCCTGCTCGACGCCCTCGCGGCCGCCGGCATCCCCCACACGGCGGTCGACCTCGATTCGCCGGCCATCGGCGCCGCGCCGCGGCATCCCGTCACCATCGTCCACACCAACCCGGACCTGCTGCTGGCGTCCGGCCGCGACCGGCGCCTGCAGGAGGCGCTGCGCGGCCGGATCCGCATCGGCGTCTGGGCGTGGGAGAGCGCGACCAGCTTTCCGGCCGCCTGGCAGCCGGCGTTCGCCCTGTTCGACGAGATCTGGGCGCCCAGCCGCTTCGCCGCCGAGGCGCTGCGCCGGGTCTCGCCGATCCCCGTGGCGGTGGTCCCGCACGTGGTCGCGCCGGCGCCGTCGGCGGCGACGCGGCGCGACCTCGGCCTGCCCGACGACGCCTTCGTGTTCGCCTTCCTGTTCGACGAGCTCAGCGACTTCGAGCGCAAGAACCCGCTCGGCGTCGTCGCGGCGTTCCGCCGGGCCTTCCCGGTGGCGGACGGGCGCACGCTGCTGCTGATCAAGGCGCGCACCCTGTCGCCGGCCGGGCGGGCGCGGCTGGAGGCGGCCATCGACGGGCATCCGTCGATCCTCCTGCGGGTCGGCGACGCGCCGCGCGCGGAAGCGTTGGCCATCATCGCTCAATGCGACGCCTACGTGTCCCTGCACCGGGCCGAGGGCTTCGGGCTGACGGTCGCCGAGGCGATGGCCTTCGGCAAGCCGGTGATCGCCACGGCCGGCTCGGGGGTGGAGGACTTCCTGTCGGACGACTGCGCCTTTCCCGTACCCGGCCGTGCGGTGACGCTGGACGCTCCCGTCGGCTACTATCCCGCAGGCACCGTGTGGACCGAGCCGGACCTGGACGAAGCGGCGCAGCTCATGCGCGCCGTCTGTTACGGCCGCGGGCTGGCCCGGGCCAGGGCACGCCGTGCCGCCGAACGCGTCCGCGACCGCCTGTCCGCCGACGCCGTCGGCGCCCGCGTCGCCGAGCGGCTGGCCGCCGTGCGGCGGCACCCTTCGGTGCTCGTGCTGATCCCCGTGCGCAACGCACGCCGCCATCTGCCGGCGCTGCTGACGCTGCTGGAGCGGCTCGACCATCCCCGCGACCGGCTGTCGCTGGCCCTTCTGGAGGGCGACAGCGAGGACGGCTCGGCCGCGTTCCTGGAGGCCGAGTTGCCGCGGCTGGCCGGCCGCTTCCGCCGCGTCGAACTGCACCGTCATGACACCGGCGTGCGCTTCGACGGACCGCGCTGGGCGCCGGCGGTGCAGCGGCTGCGGCGCGGCGCCATCGCCCGGGCCCGCAATCGCCTGCTGCAGGCGGCGCTGCGCGACGAGGAGTGGGTGCTGTGGGTCGACGCCGACGTGGCCGACGCCCCGGCCGACGCCCTGCGGCGCCTGCTGGACAGCGGCCACGACATCGTCGTCCCGCACTGCGTCCTGCAGCCGGGGGGCCCGACCTTCGACCTCAACACCTTCCAGCTCACCGACGGCGCCGCCGGCGAGGCCCAGCACATGGTGGACGGCCTCGTCCAGCCGCCGCGCGGGGTCGGCCGGCGCTATCTCGACGCGCTGCGCGGCCGGGGCCCCGTCCCGGTCGACGGGGTCGGCGGCACCATGCTGCTGGTCCGTGCCGACCTGCACCGGGACGGGCTGGTCTTCCCCGCCGCCCCCTACCGCGGCTACATCGAGACCGAAGGCCTGGCGATGATGGCGCGCGACATGGGGGTCACCTGCTGGGGCCTGCCCGACCTGGAGATCCGCCACGCGCCGGAGTGACGCCGGCAACGCTTGGAGCGGGATTCACGCTTTTGGCCGGATCGGCCAAAAGCGATCTTGCTCTAGGCATCCCGGTATGAGGTCCCCTGTCGGCCGTGAAGCGTTCCAATCCGTCACGATTGCCTTGTTGCCAGGCCGGCAGGCGTTTCGGCATATGATGGGGGCCGGACGCTTCCGGCGGGCGCCGCCGCGGGTTTCCCCGGCGCGCGATGACGCGACGGAACGACGGTGGCAGGGAAGGCTGGAACAGGGGGGCTGCGCGCTCGCCGCGCGCGGATCGCCGACACAGCGGATCAGTTCTTGCGCCGCCCGGGCAATGTAAAAAATTGTCGCATTTCCGATGTTGACCCGCGACATCTTGCCCATTCATATAATGGTATGCGTGGCGCTCTTCATGGCAAGAGGAGTGTCGCGTCGTTGAAGAGGTTCCGGCCGGGAAAAACGGTTCGGACAAAGTCGTTGCCGTGGCTGATACGGCAATCTTAGGTTGCTTTTTGTTTGGCGCTCAACTCGTTTCGATCGTGATCCGGTTCGCCTGCTGAACGTCCAAGACCTCTGGGAGAGGAACATCACATGCCGGGGGGTGTGCGTCTTTCCCCACTGCCCAGCCGTGACCGGGTCGCATCCGCAGGGCTGCCGATGATGACGCGGAACTGGGGGGTGACAGCCCGGGGTCTGCCGGATCGCGACATTCGACACGCCTCGGCACGGACGGATGCCCGCCGCGATCCGGCTCGTCTTCTCCGTTCGCTCCTGCTCTCTGCGGACGGAGCATCTTAGCAATACGATCGCACTCGCGCCGAGCAATCGACTGGCGCCCCAAGTTCTCCGTCACGCTCTCGATCATCAATACGCCGACGCTCGAACGCTCCGGCCAATGGGTGTGGCTCGGATCGTCCTCGGGAGCACCCGAGTACCGTCGTGCGATCGGGTGTGTGCCGTTTGTTGATCATGAGGGCTTGGCTCCTCATGAAAGTCGGTAAAGCAGCCTTGCAGACGTCACTGTTGGGGACCTTTCATGGCGGGAACGTTTCGCTACCAGCTCAGCGGCGGCTACACGACCGGTGACGGCGATCTGCGCGTCGTCAACGCCGGCACGACGCTGGCCAGCCAAATCTCCGACACTGAATCCGTCACCATCTCCTTCAACCTCTCCGCAGCGCGCTGGTATTGGACGGTCAGTCCGGACAATTTCGGGCTGCTGGACGCCAGCGGCTCGGCCCTGACGTCCGCCTCCACCGTGTCCCTGCTCGTCGACCTGTCGACCTTCAGCGGTGCCGGCAGCCTCAGCGGCGGCGATCTTGGCGACCGCTTCATCGGCGGCAGCGGCGCGGACGTCCTGTCGGGTGGCGACGGCAACGACACGCTGAGCGGCGGGTCCGGCAACGACACCCTGTACGGCGGCGGCCACGGCGACCTCATCGACGCCGGCGGCGACGACGATCTGGTCGTCACGAACTTGGCGCAGTTCACCGGCGACACGATCGCCGGCGGCAGCGGCAACGACACCCTGTCGCTGACCGGCGGCGGGCTCTTCGACCTCAGCCACGTGACGGGCTTCGAGCGGATCGAAGGCTCGACCTTGGCCGACACCATCGACGGTCTCGGCAGCGATTCCGTTGTCATCGTCGGCAAGAACGGCAACGACCGGCTCGTCGGCGGCAGCGGCAACGACACGCTGAGCGGCGGGCCGGGAAACGACACCCTCTCCGGCGGTGCCGGCGACGATCTCTTCAGCATGGCCGGGAGCACGGATTTCGGGGTCGGTGAAATCATCGACGGCGGCGACGGCAACGACACCATCGACGTCGCCCTCAACACCGCCTTCGACTTCTCCTCCGGCGTCAGCAACGTGGAGACGATCCGCATCAGCTACGCCGGCGGCGGCAACGTCACGGGGACGTCCGGGGCGGAGACCATCCTCGGCAACACCGGCAACGACACGCTGAGCGGCAACGGCGGCGCCGACTCCCTGGTCGGCGGCAACGGCAACGACACGCTGGCCGGCGGCGACGGGGTCGACACCCTGGTGGGCGGCGACGGCAACGACGTGTACGTGTCGGCCCTGGACGGCAGCAACGCCGACGTGGTGTCCGGCTTCACCGCGGGCGACCTCCTGCGGGCGACGGGCCGCACCGGCGGCGGCACCCTGACGGCCGGCACCGGCACCACGGTCGCCGCCAATTCGGTCCAGGTGAACATCGTCTCGGCGGACGACGCCTACGTCTACATGGACGCCGACGGCGTGGAGGACGCGCCGGAGGTGGTGTTCCATCTGGCCGGCACCTTCTCGCTGTCGAATTTCGTTCTGTCCGGCAGCGACGTCGCCTTCCAGGTGCCGGTGTTCACCACGGGAACGGACAGCTTCAACGACACCGTCGGCCACGACCTGACGACCGGCGCCAGCGACGCCGAGATCAACGCCGCCGACAACGTCGACGCCGGCGACGGGACCGACACGCTCAACCTGACCCTGGCGGACGGCGTCACCACCGAGGCGGCGACGATCACCGGCTTCGAGAACCTGAACCTGACCGTCGCGGCCGGCCAGAGCGCCACCTTCACGGCCACCAACGTCGGCAGTTCGACCCTGAAGCCGGTGGGTGCGGGAAGCCACCTCATCACCGGTGCGTCGGTCGACGTCGACGCCTCCGGCCTGACCGGCGCCGGTACGGTGAACGCCACCTTCACCGGCGGCAACGTCGCGGCGACCGGTGGCGACAACGACGACGTCTTCGCCTTCGGCACCTCGCTGGAGTCGACGGACACCATCAGCGGCGGCGCCGGCGACGACACCCTGTCGGCGACGTTGGACGGACAATCCGTCAATGTCCATGCGGACGGCATCGAGACCCTGGCGGTGACCGCCAGCGGTTCCTCCAGCTCGGTGGCGCTGAACAACACCACCGGCCTGACGACGCTCGTCGTCGACGGCACCGGCGACTTGCACACCGGCGTGACCAGTTCGATGACGTCGTTCGACGGCCATGCCGCCCAAGGCGATCTCAGCGTCACGTTCACGGCCGCCAGCGACATCCTCGTGCAGGGTGGGTCGGGCGACGACACCTTCGGCTTCCGCGGGACCCTCGACAGCGCCGACACCCTGAGCGGCGGCGACGGCAACGACACCGTCACGGCGCGCATCGACAATCTCACGGGAAGTGCCGGGCAGCTCCGCCTGACGGGGATCGAGACCCTGTCCCTGGACAACCGGGGTTCGGCCAGCGTGGTCGACCTGACCAACACCAGCGGACTGACGACGCTGATCCTGGGTGGCAGCGCCGACCTCGCGGTCTCGGGAATCCTCGCGACGGTCACGCGGATCGACGGCAGCTCGTTCGGTGCCGCGGCCGCGGTGACGCTGGCCGACGCCGCCGACATGCTCGTCGATCTGGGCAACGGCAACGACGTCATCGACTTCACGACCACCCTCGACAACGCCGACACGGTCAACGGCGGCGCCGGCGACGACACGGTGCGGGCCGACGTGACCGGCCGCGACCTCACCAGCGGCCTGTTGCACCTGACGGACGTCGAGACTCTGGCCCTGTCGGGGACGGGGTCCGGCGGCCTCGACCTCGGCGCCGCCAGCGGTCTTGCGCGGGTGGAGGTGAGTGGCGAGTTGCGGGCGGTCCTGCGCGGCATCTCCTCGGCGACCACGGTGGACGGCTCCGGCATCACCGGGGCCGGACTGCTGAACGTCGTGTTCGGGGCCGGCGACGACGTGGCGATCGGGGGCGCCAACGCTGACCGCCTCGTCGGCGGCGACGGCAACGACCAGCTCTCCGGCGGCGCGGGGAACGATTCCCTGTCGGGCGACGCCGGTACGGACCTCTTGGACGGGGGAGCCGGCAACGATACGCTTCTCGGCGGTGCCGGCGCCGATACCCTGTCGGGCGGCGACGGCACCGACACCCTGTCGGGCGGCGACGGTGGCGACCGGTTCGTGCTGGCGGCCGGCGACAGCGGCGTCGATGTCATCGCCGACTTCGGCAGCGGCGACGTCATCGCCGTCACCGGGGCGACCTTCACCGGCTCCGTGACGTCGGGCGACGGCACGGTCATGGCGGCGGGCTCGGTGCAGGTCGGCGCCACGGTGGGCGGCGTCACCATGCTCTACATCAACACCGCCGGCACCGCCGGCCCGGCCCAGGCGACGATCGCCCTGACCGGCGCCTTCACGACCGCCAACTTCACCCTGTCCGGCGGCGACATCGTCTACACCGTTCCGTCGCCGCCCTC
>NZ_JBPJSP010000018.1:0-131909 GCF_051225715.1 Azospirillum sp. ST 5-10 | reverse complement strand
CGGTCGTCACCTTCGACACCGGCGACCAGGTGACCCTCACCGGCATCCGCGCCGCCGACGTCGCCGGCGACTGGTTCGACGTCGGCTAGGACGCCCCCGCACCGGTCCACTTCGGGAGCCCGCGGCACGCCGCGGGCTCCTCTTTCCGTTGGTGATGCGGACGCGCAACGAAACCCCGGGAGCCTGCGGCTCCCGGGGTTTCGTCGGATCGGCGCGGGGTGAAGGGGCCTCAGCCCACCGCCTGCCGCACGCTGTGGCGGAACTGCTCGTCGAGGCGCTCGACGCGCATGTAGAGGCGGTGGCTGCGTTCGAGAAGGCTGCGCAGCCCGGTGGGCAGCTCCTCGTTCTCGGGGCCGGAGGGATCGGTGCAGATCTCGCCGCCGGTCAGCGCATAGCCGTCCGATGCCTGCGCCTCGGTCATCTCGCCGGCGTGCACCGCCTTCTGGGCCAGCAGCCACGCCATGACCTGGGTCAGCCGGCTGGTCACCCGCATGGCCTCGTAGCTGACCTGCAGACGCACGTGCGGCGGCCGTCCGCGCTGGTCGATGGCTTCGTGATAGGCGATGTAGTTCCGGGCCTCGACGAGCAGGGTCATCGTCTCGTCGTACGGTCCGTTGAAAAAGGTGGGATGTCCGTTCACGGCCTTACCCCTCCCGCGGCCGTGTGGCCCTGACACGAGCGTGGCCGCAACTGATTAACAAACCATGAGTCGGCGGAGACCGGCCCCGGGACCGACGCTGCGCCGGGCACGCCGTTCACGCAATACCGCCTCTTGAACGGAATCCGGGCTCGCCTATCTCTCAGGGCACCGGAGGATGCCCGTCTGGGGTCATCCGGATCGACGTGATCGGGGACCGACGGTGACCGTGGTCCCTGGATGCAATATCGCTCTTCTGGAGGATATGTCATGCGCAGCTACGACCTTTCGCCCTTGTTCCGTTCCACCGTCGGCTTCGACCGCCTGACGCGGCTGATGGAGCACGCGCTGAACGCCGACGAGGCGTCCGCGTCCTACCCGCCCTACAACATCGAGAAGCTGGGCGAGGATGCCTATCGCATCACCATGGCCGTCGCCGGCTTCGGCCCGGAAGACATCGAGATCACCGCGCAGCAGAACGCGCTGACGGTCTCCGCAAAAACTAAGAAGGAGCAGGAAGCCGGCCAATTCCTCTACCGGGGTATCGCCGGCCGCGCTTTCGAGCGCCGCTTCCAGCTCGCTGATTACATCAAGGTGAGTGCTGCCTCCATGGAGAACGGCCTTCTGCACATCGACCTCGTGCGGGAGATCCCCGAAGCCATGAAGCCGCGCACCATCGCGATCGCGACCAAGGGCAGCGCCCAGGTGCTTCCGCGCCAGGCCGCCTGACCGGCTTCGCAGCCCGCAACGGCGCCCCGTCCCGGGGCGCCGTTTTCGTTCGTGTCGTTTACGTTCGTGTCGTTCGCTTGCCCGCCGGCACGCGCCGCCGCATCCGTCGGTCGGAACCGCCGCCAGTAGGAACCGCGATTGTTACCCCATGATGACCGCGCCGTAACGCGGGCGCACATCACCGCCCGCCGGCACCGACGAAGGTGCCCAGCGCCGCGGTGACGGCATCGGGCGATTCCAGCATCAGCATGTGGCCGGTCTCCGGCAGCACCAGGACCTCGGCGTCGCGGGTCTGGGCGGCGAGCGCCCGCCCCGCCCGGACCGGCGTCATGCGGTCGAGCGCTCCCAGCAGGAACAGCGCGGGGCACGCCAGCGCCGCCGCCGCGGCGGCGGCCCCGGCGTAGGCGTCGCAGGCCGCGAGGTCGATTCCCAGCACGCCTCCCTTGCTGCGGGCCATCAGGCGCCGGCCCAGCGGCACCAGCGCCACCCCGGGCAGCGGGCTGCCGCCCATGGTGCCGCGCGGCCCGCTGCCCCAGCCGACCACCAGGTCGAAGGCCCGGGGATCGTCGTTGAGGGCGGCCGCCAGCAGATCGGGGTGCACCGGCATCCGCTCGGCCACCCCCAGCAGGGCGACGCCGGCGACGCGGTCCGCCCGGCGGGCGGCCGCCTCCAGCGCCCCCAGCGCCCCCATGGAGTGGCCCACGAGATGGGCCTGCGTCACCCCCGCCGCCTCCAGGAGGTCGACGGTCCAGTCCGCCAGGGCGTCGATTCCGGCCAGCGGCGTGCCGCCGGAACGCCCGTGCCCCGGCAGGTCGACCGCCAGCACCGCGGCGCCGTGATGGGCGAGCCAGCGGCTCTGCAGCGCCCACACGGTGTGGTCGAAGCCGGCGCCGTGCAGCAGCACCGCCACGGCGCCGGACGGATCGAAGGGCCGGCCGCCGGTGTGGGCGTAGACGGCCGCGTCGCGGACCTTCAGTTCCATGCTCTCACCCCTTGGTGGCGGTCCGCAGCGCCTGGCGCAGGTCGTCGATGAGGTCGTCGGAATCCTCCAGGCCGACGGACAGGCGGATCATGTCGTCGCCGATCCCCGCGGCGGCCAGCGCCGCCGGGTCAAGCTGGGCGTGGGTGGTGCTGGCGGGATGGATCACCAGCGACTTGGCGTCGCCGACGTTGGCGAGATGGGAGAAGACCCGCAGCGCCTCAATGAAGCGGCGCCCGGCGGCCCGGCCGTCGCCGCCGGGCGGCGGCCGGATGCCGAAGGAGACGATGGCGCCGGCGCCGCGCGGCAGCAGACGCGCCGCCAGCGGGTGGTCGGGGTGGTCGGCCAACTCCGGGTAGCTGAGCCAGGCGACCGATCCCGTCGTCGAGGCCATCTCCGACTCCAGGAAGCCGACGACGCGGCGGGTGTTGTGGATGTGTCCCTTCATGCGCAGCGGCAGCGTCTCCACCCCCTGGAGGATGTGGAAGGCGTTGGTCGGGCTCATGCAGGCGCCGAAGTCGCGCAGCCCCTCGGCGCGGGCGCGCATGACGAAGGCGGCCGGCCCGTACTCCTCGGCGAAGTCGATGCCGTGATAGCCGGCGTAGGGTTCGGTCAGGGTGGGGAACTTGCCCGACAGCTCCCAGTCGAAGCCGCCGCCGTCGATCAGCGCGCCGCCGATGGCGACCCCGTGGCCGCCCAGCCACTTGGTGGCGGAATGCATGACGATGTCGGCGCCGTGCTCGAGCGGCCGGCACAGGTAGGGGGTGACGAAGGTGGCGTCGACCATCAGCGGCACCCCGGCGCCGTGGGCGACCGCCGCGAGCCCGGGGATGTCCAGCACCTCCAGCCCCGGATTGCCGATGACCTCGCCGAACAGCAGACGGGTCTCCGGCCGGATGGCGGCGCGGAACGCCCCGAGGTCGCGCGGGTCGACGAAGCTGGTCTCGATGCCGAGCCGCGGCAGGGTGTAGGCGAGCAGGTTGCGGCTGCCGCCGTAAAGCGACGACGAGGCGACGATGTGCCCGCCCGCCCCCATCAGGGTGAGGATGGCGAGCGTCAGCGCCGCCTGGCCGCTCGCCGTGCACACCGCGCCGACGCCGCCCTCCAGGGCCGCCAGCCGCTCCTCCAGCACCGCCACCGTCGGGTTGGAGATGCGGCTGTAGATGTGGCCCGGCCGCTCCAGCCCGAACAGCGCGGCGGCGTGGTCGGTGTCGTCGAAGACGAAGGAGGTGGTCTGATAGATCGGCACCGCCCGCGCCCCGGTGGCCGGGTCCGGCCGCTGCCCGGCGTGCAGGCTGAGCGTGTCGAACTTCAGGAACTTGGGATCCGCCATCCCCACTCCCTTCCCGCGGGACATCGCAAGGGGGCGCCGCACTGGCCGATCCTTGCCCGGCGCCGCCAAGGTCTTGGTCGGCCGGCAAAAGCCTATGGGCCGACAGCGCGCCCGTCAAGCGCAGGCGGCCGCCGTCCCGCCCGGCCGGGCGGGTGCGACCGACGCGCCCTGTGACAGCTTGCCACGCGGATGAAACGCCGCCTCCTGTGGCACGCTCCGGTCTACAGGAAAAGACGGCGCCACCATCGCGGGTCAGCCCGCGCTCCCGCCCACCTCTCACGCCAAGGGTTCGAGACGGTCATGACGGCGCGCTCCACGGTCATTCTGGGCGTCGGAATTCTCCTCGCGGTGCTGCTCGGCACCCTGACGGTCGGCAGCGCGCCGGCCTTCTACGCCGGCCTGACCGCGGTGTTCGCGGTGGCGGTGGTGCTGGTCATGCTGTTCGGCCGGGGCGGGCCGGCGGGACGCTACTGAGCGCCGTCCTCCGCCCGCGCCGCCACGAAGACGGTGGCGCTGGAGACGTTGCCGTCGGCGTCGAGCACCTTGACGTCGACGAACCCGGTGCCGTCGGGCTGCCACGACGCGCCGCGGCGCCAGTCGCCCTCCCCCAGCGGACGGTCGTTGATCAGCCAGCGCAAGGGGCGGCGCCCGCCTTCGGCGCGCAGCGGCAGGGTCGCCAGACGTCCGGCGCCGCCGGAGGCGCCCAGCGACACCACCGACCCGTCGACGGGGAAGGCGATGCGCAGACGCCCGGCCGCCTGGGCCACCCCATGGCGGGCCACCGTCGGCGCGTCGGCGAAGCGGCGCAGTCCCGGCGGCAGGTCGGCGGTGCCGCCGGCGATCACCCCGTCGGGCGGTCCGCCGGCCGTCACCGGCGCGTCGTCCGGCGCCGGCAACAGGTCGAACAGCCGGAACAGAAGGGGTGCCGCCGCCTCGATGCCGACACAGCGCAGGCACGGCGCGCCGTCGGGGCGGCCGACCCAGACGCCGATGGTGTGGCGGTCGGTGAAGCCGACCGCCCAGGCGTCGCGGAAGCCGTAGGAGGTGCCGGTCTTGAAGGCGATGCCGCGGGCGTCGCCGGCGCCCTGCGGGTCGGCGTAGCCCGGCGGCCGCGGCGCCCCGCGCAGGGCGCGGGCGACGTACCAGACGGCCGGGGCCCCCATCAGCGCCTCGCCCTCGGCCGCGCCCGGCCGCGGGGTCGCCGCCACCGGCGCGGTGACCAGCGGCGCCACCCGGCCACCGTGGCTGAAGGCGCCGTAGAGCGTCACCAACTCCTCCAGCGACAGCCCGACGCCGCCCAGCGCGATGGGCAGCGTCGGCCGGCCGATGCGGCGGTCGAAATGCAGCGTCACGCCGACCCGGCGCAGCGCCGCGTCGAAGCTGAGCGGGCCCAGCCGGTCGAGCACCGCCACGGCCGGCACGTTGAGGGAGAGCTGCAGCGCCTCCGCCACCGTCACCTCGCCGGAGTGGCCGCCGCCGAAGTTCTCCGGCGCGTAGGCACCGAAGCGGCGCGGCACGTCGGCGATCACCGTCATGGGATGGACGATCAGCCGGTCGAAGGCGAGGCCGTAGATCAGCGGCTTCAGGGTCGATCCCGGTGAGCGCACCGCGCGCACCATGTCGACCATGCCGTCGCGCCGCCGGTCGAAATAGTCGCCCGACCCGACATAGGCCAGCACCTCGCGGCTGGCATTGTCGACCACCAGCGCCGCCACCCCGGCCTTCGGATCGAGCCCCTCGGCGAGGCGGCGCAGCAGCCCTTCGGCGGTCTCCTGCAGGCCGGCGTCCAGGGTGGTGGCGATCCGCTCGGCCGCCGGGGCGCCGGTCCGCAGCCGCTCGGCCAGATGGGGGGCGAGGAACGGGAACGCCCGGCGTCCGGTCGGCAGGGGCGCCGCCGCGGCCTCAGCCGCCTCAGCCGCCGCCAGCACGCCCGCCGCCACCGCGCGGTCCAGCACCTTGGCCCGCGCCGCCCGGGCGGCGGCGGGGTCGTGGTCGGGCCGCAGGCGGGTCGGCGACTGCGGCAGGGCGACCAGCAGCGCCGCCTCGGCCGGCGTCAGGTGCCGGGGCTCCTTGCCGAACCAGGCCAGCGCCGCCGCCCGCACCCCTTCGAGGTTGCCGCCGAACGGCGCCAGGGTCAGGTAGATGGCGAGGATCTCGTCCTTGGAGAAGCGGCGCTCCAGTTGCACGGCGCGCGCCATCTCGACCAGCTTGGCGCCGAGCGTGCGCGGCCGCGGCTCCAGCAGGCGGGCCACCTGCATGGTGATGGTGGAGGCGCCGGACACCACCTCGCCATGCCACGCCGCCTGCGCCGCCGCCCGCAGCACCGCCAGCGGGTCGACTCCCCAGTGGCGGGAAAAGCGCTTGTCCTCGTAGGCCAGCAGCATGGCGCGGTAGAGCGGCGCCACCTCGTCCGCCCGCGCGGCGAAGCGCCAGGTGTCGTCGGCGGCGGTGAAGGCGCGCAGGACGATGCCGTCGCGGTCGACCACCTCCGCCGCCCGGTCGCGGTAGCGGGTCAGGTCCGGCGGCAAGGCGCGGTCGAGGGCGGCGAGGAGCGCGGCGACGGCAAGCAT
Organism: Azospirillum sp. ST 5-10; assembly: GCF_051225715.1. Taxonomy (NCBI): domain Bacteria; kingdom Pseudomonadati; phylum Pseudomonadota; class Alphaproteobacteria; order Rhodospirillales; family Azospirillaceae; genus Azospirillum; species Azospirillum sp. ST 5-10. Next base: position 125,661 of record NZ_JBPJSP010000018.1, on the reverse strand, counting down.
CAGGAGGAGCGCGCCGATCCGGCGCCGGGGCCGGGTCACCGCCACCCCCGGCGCCCGGGGAGCCGATGCATGCACGTTCCGCTCCCCCATCCGAACCCGTCCCGTCCGCCTAAGCAGGTTTGCCCAGATCGGGCCACAGATAGCCCGGCCTGGGCAAACCTGCGGACTCTATGGTTTTGCAGGTTTTCCGAGCCCGCCCAAAGGTGGGCGGAGTGCGGAAAACCTGCCTAGGGCGCCCGCACCGACACCCGCCCGGCGGGGCCGCGGGCGGAGAGGTAGGGGCGGTACATGTCCTCCACATGGGCGCCGGGCTGGGCAAAGTCACCCGCCGTGACGGCGCGGACGAGGTAGACCAGACGGAAGGACGGCGTCTGCGCCGTCAGGTCGACGGCGGCGACGAAGCGGTCGTCGCGGTAGTCGACGTGACGCACCGCGCTCAGCTCGCCCAGCCACGACAGGTCGCCGAGCTGGGCGCTGTCGGCGAGACGGACGTTCTCGATCTCGAAGCCGGCCGGCAGCAGGTCGACGATCAGCGCCTGATGGTCGAGCTGGTCGGTCGAGCGGCCCTCCAGGATCACCACCAGCATCTCGTTCTGCGGCACCGGCTGGGCGGCGAGGTCGAGCGGCGTGCCGTCCATGGTGAAGACCGCCCGCTCCACCTCCATGCCCATCCGCTCCGCCGGCTGCGGGTCGACCGGCACGCCGGCCACCGTCAGCACCTGGTGGAGGGACTCCGACCCGGCGTTGCGCACGGTGAGCGGCGCCGCCGCCAGGTCGATGCGCCGGTAGAAGGGCTTGGTGCCCTCGATGGTGCTGTCGCCGACGGCCAGGCGCATCGGCCCGGCGCGGTCGATCAGCGCGCGGGCGGCCAGCAGCAGCCACGCCTGCTCCTGGGTGCTGGTGCTGCGCTGGGCGGCGTAGGCCTTGTAGAGGCGCGCCGCCGCCGCCAGCAGGCGGTCGCGGTCGACGACGCCGCTCTCGGCCATCAGCGCCACCACGCCGGCCTCGTCGCGGACCGCCGAGCCGTAGTCGCGCAGGCTGGCCAGCACGACGCGGGCGTGGCTGAGGCCGGCGAAGGCGTCCTCGGCCCGCTCGCGGTCGCCCAGAGCCGCCAGCGCGGCGGCGACCTGGGCGCGCGCCAGGTCGGTCTGCAGGCGGTCCCAGTAGGTCTCCTGGAAGTAGCGCACGGCGGCGATGTCGACGGCCCCGGCACGGGCCAGCACGAGGAGGGCGTAGGCGCGCCCCGGCAGCTCCTCGACCTCGTACCAGGAGTTGTCCGCCAGCCCCTTCAGCCACTCCAGCCCCTTGCGGTAGGGGAACTCCGGCACGGTGTAGCCGGCGGCGCGGGCGCGGCCGAGGAAGTCCAGCACGTAGGGCGTCAGCCACTGGTCGCTGTCGCCGCGCGGCGACCACATCGCGAAGGAGCCGTCCGGCCGCTGCATCGTCATCACCCGTTCCACCGCGCGGGCGACGCGCGCCTTCAGCGCCGCGTCGTCGGCCAGCCCGAGCGCCTGCGCCACCTCGTTGACGTAGAGCAGCGGCAGGGCGCGGCTGGTGGTCTGCTCGGCGCAGCCGTAGGGATAGCGGTCGAGCGCCAGCAGCAGCCCCGGCACGTCCAGCTCGGGCAGCGGGCTGAGCGACAGGGCGACGGTGGCGGTGCCCGGCAGCAGCCCGGCGGCGAGGTCGTCGGTGACGGTCAGGCTCTTGTCCGGCGGCAGCTGCGCCACCAGGCGGCGGGTGACCAGGGGGTTGGCGGGGCGCACCGCGATGTCCCACCGGCGCTCCAGGCGCAGCCCTTCGGGGCCGTCGACCGTCATCGTCAGATGACCGGGACCGACCGCCGCGGCGGTGAGCATCCGCGGCACGCTCGCCCGCTTGCCCGGCGCCAGGGCGGGAACGGCGATGCTGCCGTCCTCCAGGGCCACCGAGCCGGTGGCCGTCAGGGTCACCGTGTAGTCGCCCGCCGCCCCGCGCAGGTTGTCGAGGGTCGCCAGCACCTGGGCGCGGTCGCCGGGCGCCAGGAAGCGCGGCAGCGACAGCTCGGCGACCACCGGGTCGCGCACCTGCATGCGGCTCTCGGCCCGGCCGACCTTGCCGCCGCTCCACGCCACCGCCATCAGCCGCAGCCGCCCCTGGAAGTCCGGCAGCTCCAGCGGCACCGCGACGGTGCCGCCCTCCCCCACCGGCAGGACGCCGGAGAACAGGGAGACGATGCGCGTCGTCTTCTGCGGCAGCGCGCCGACCTGCCGCATGCGCTGGGCGTCGCCGCCGCTGCGGATGCGGCCCCGCTGCGCCCCGGAGGGGTCGATGAGCTTGCCGTAGACGTCGCGCAGCTCGACCGCCAGCCGGCGCTTGCCGAGATAGTGCTCGTTGGGGTCGGGGCTCTGATGGTCGGTGAGCTGCAGCACCGCCTCGTCGACCGCCGCCAGGGTGACGAAGGCGGGCGCACCCGGCGCCGCGCCGGCGACCGTCACCTCGGCCGTCACGGTGCGGCGCGGCAAGGTGTCCTCGGGCGCCGCCACGGCGACGTCGAGGGAGCGCGGCGCCGGGTCCATGGCCAGCCAGGAGAGGCCGAGGGCGCGGCGCGGCGGGCCCTTGTGGTCGGGCTCGGGAACCGCGAAGGCGGTGGCCATCACGTAGACGCCGGCCGCCCAGTCCGGGTCGACCGGGATCTCCAGGAAGGCGCCCTCCGGACCGATCGGTTTGCTGATGGCCTGGCGCACCTTGCGGTCGGCGACGGCGACCAGCACCTGGCTGCGGTAGGGCGGCTTGACGTAGACCCAGGCCGACTCGCCGCCGCGGTAGCCGGGCAGCATGACGGTGACGTCCACCTTGTCCGGCCGGTCGCCGGCGCTCGGGCTGACCCACCAGCCCGCGGCGAAGCGCACGCTGGTGGCGACGCCGGTGGTGCGGTCGAACACCTCCAGCCGGTAGCGCCCGGCCGTCACCGGTTCCTCCACCACCGCCGGCCCGGCCGCGGCGGCGTCGACCGTGCCGCCGGTGAGGCGGCGGTCGCGCACCGTCATCTCGTAGTCCCAGCGGCCGTTGGCCTGGTACCAGACGTAGTCGTACTCCTCCTCGAACAGCTCGTAGGCGAGATCGGCCTTGTCGATGGCACCGCCGTCCGGGGCGACGGCGATGACGTCGAAGGCGACGGTCGCCCCTTCCGGCACCGCCTCGCCGTCGAAATGGGGACGCACGCCGATGGCGAAGGGCTGGTGGCGCACCGGCAGCACCAGCTCGCGGTTGACCGGGCGGCCGCCGATGTCGAAGACCGTGGCGCGGATCACCGCCTCGAGCGGCCTGGTGCTGTCCGGCGGCTCGGCGAGCGGCACCTCCACCGTCGCCCGGCCCGATTCGTCGGTGGTGAAGCCCGGCAGTTCGCTGCGCACCGGCAGGAACTCCTCCTGGGCCAGGCCGAAGCGGTAGCCGGGGTGGTCGGGATGGGCCGCCGCCGCGGCGCGCAGGGTGAGGGTGAGTTCGCCCGGCAGCCCGCCCGCGGGGGCGCCGTAGAAGTAGCGGGCGTCGACGGCGAGCGGGGTCGGCGCGTCGGCGGTCATCGCCCGAGCCTCGCTCTCCAGCGTGAACTCCAGGCGCGGCGGCACGAAGTCCTCGACCAGGAAATCGACGCTGCCGATCGCCGGCCCCTCGGGATCGGTGTGGGCGGTGACGGTCCACTGCCCGGTGTAGGCGGTGCCGGGCACGGCGATGCGGGTGGCGTAGCCGCCGGCGCCGGCGTCGGTCACCGTGCGCCGCTCCACCTCGAAGCCGTCGGGGCGCAGCACCTTCAGCGTCAGCGGCAGGCCGGGCACCGCGCGGGCGTCGGGATCGCGCAGCAGCAGCGCCAGGCTGACCGTCTCGCCCGGCCGGTAGATGCCGCGCTCGGTGTAGAGGAAGGCGTCCAGCGGGCCCGGCGGCTCACGCCCGCCGACGCCGCGGTCCGACAGGTCGAAGCCGGGGGCGCCCAGGTCGAGGAAGCTGAAGTCGCCGGTCCCGTGGTAGGCGAACAACGCCTGGGGGGCGTTGCCGCCGTCGCCGCGCAGCAGCCCGGCGTCGAGGCGCGCCATGCCGTCGGGGCCGGTGGTCGCGGTGCCGAGCTCGGCGTTGTTGCGGGCGAGCAGGCGCAGCGCGACGCCGGCCACCGGGTCGGCGGTGGCGAGCGAGCGGGCGAACACCAGCAGGCCGTCCTCCCCCTGGATCGTGCTGAGGCCGAGATCGGAGACCACGAACCACTGGGTCGCCTTGTTCTCCCAGGACTCCTTCTTCACCGAATCGGCGGTGGCGACGGCGATGTAGACGCCGGGCTTCAGGGTGCCCAGCACCGCGTCGATGGGAAAGGCGGTGACCACGGGGGTGTTGCGCACCGTGTCGATGGCCATCTCGCCGCGCCACACCTCCTCGCCGGAGCGGTCGACGATCTCGCCCACCTCGTACTCGGCGAGCTGCTGGGTGATGCGGCCGTAATAGATCTGTTCGACGAGGTTGCGGTCGTTGATGCGCAGCACCTGGAGCCTGGCGCGGTCGACGTTGACGGTGCGCAGCGGCAGCCCTTCGGAGCCCACCCGCGGCAGGATGTAGCCGGCGCCGCGGAAGGCCAGGGCCGGCGCGCGGTCGGGCACCACCACCTCGTGCGATTCCGCCGCCGCCAGCCGCTGGCCGCCGCCCGACGGCAGGCCCTCGCGCAGCACCAGCGTGTAGGTGCGGCCGTGCTCCAGCCCCTCGACGCACAAGGTCTTGTCGCGCGGCGACGCCACCGTCTCGACCGCCGGCGTGACCTGGACATAGGCGCCGTAGTCGACGGCCCGCGACTTCTCCAGCCGTTCGGAAAAGGTGACGCAGACCTGCGGCACGTCGCGCTCGGCCACCACCTCGACGTTGGTGACGCCGAAGCCGGCGGCATCCGGCGGCGGATCGGCGGCGAGCGCGGGGGAAGACCAGGCGACGAAAACGGCAAGGGCGCGCGCCAAGAGACGTTGCATGACCGAACAGGGCCCCCGAACCCGCAGATGGTGACGGCCGCCGCGTCCGACGCGGCGCATCCGCGCGCAAGTATGCCGAAAGCGCGGCGCGCCCGCCACGGGGATGCCCACCGGACGGCAATTCCTGCCGCCGACCGCGACGATTCTGCCCGGCGCCGCCGCCGCGCCGCGGCCGGGCGCCGACGCCGGGCGGAATTCCTCATTGAAATCAGGGTCCTAAGAACGACCCGCGGTGGTCCGCATCGTGCAAGGAGGTGGCCCGGACGGTTCCTCAGCGAAGGTGGACAGCATGGGCATCGGCAGCGTCGGCGGGATGGTGGCCAGCCTCCAGCAGTCGATCGACAGCGCGCTGAAGAAGATCCAGTCGGATGCCGCCGCCGCCAACCCGGCGCCGGAGAACGTCGAGCGCTTCGAGCAGGACGTCCGCAAGTCCTCGATCAACGCCACCCCGTTCGCCACCAACATCGGCGTCCTCAACAAGAACGAGAGCCGGCTGAACGTGTTCAGCATCCTCGGCAAGAGCGACGCCGTGGATTTCTACAAGTTCAAGGTGACGAGCCCGGGGGAGGTGGGGCTGGGGCGGGTCGGCGATTCCGGCCTGCGGGTCCAGCTGATGGACAAGACCGGCAACGTGCTGGCCGACAGCAACGAAGGGGCCGGCACCGCCTACGAGGCCTACAAGAAGCTGGCCGGCGGCAGCCTGGCCCTGGACCGCGGCGACTACACGCTGCGGGTGACGCGGGAAAAGGGGGTCTCGGTCAACACCGAGGTTCAGTACGCCCTGCAGCTCACCCAGGGGACCTACACGAAGGACTACGACACCTTCGCCAAGCAGCCGGACGCCCAGAGCGAGATGCCGTCCTACGTCCGCACCCTGCAACAGCTCCTGAACGGCGGCAACACCACCACGTCGCGGCTGTCGATGCTGCTGGGCGGCTCCACCGGCAGTTCGTCCAAGGGGAGCCTGTTCGACGGGTTCTTCTGAACCCGGCCTCCCCGGCCGGCGCGGCCGGCGGAAGCCACGGCTTCCACGCCGGTCCGGCGCCATTCGGAGGTGGATGTCCCGGACGGGGCGCCTCAGGCGGCGGGCGCCAGCTCCCGCGTCTCGATCAGACGGGCGTAGCCGTCGCGCTCGTCGCGCAGGCTGGAGAGAAGGTCGGCGAGGCTGTCGCGGACGAACGGATCCTCGTTGGCCGCCAGCTTTTCCTTGGTAACCCGAATGAAGTCATCCAAAAGAGCGACGTGGACCTGCGACGACGCCTTGACTTGGCGAGAAACATGGGCGTTGAACATTCCTACCTCCTTCGGATTGGCAGTGAAGACCGCCGCGCATCTGATGCCTCATTTGTCGCCGAAGCAGGTTAACGAGTTACTAACGGGCCTTAACTCCTGGCCGGCTCTTGGGTATTACCCCGCGGCCGGAGTCATACTCCTCGGGATTAGTTCCGGGATTACCCCGAACGTTTGACCGATGACCTAGGCGGCTTCGCCGAACAGGGCGCGGCCGCGCGCCGCGGCGTGGGCGCGAAGCTGCGCCCGGCCGAGCAGCGGGCGCGCGAAGGCGGCCATCGGCGACGGGGCCGGCGACGGCTGCAGATCCGGGTCGGGCCCTTCCATCAGCAGCATCCCCTCCCCGGCCGGCCCGAGCACGTCCCAGCCGCGGGCCAGCATCTCGGCCACGCGCGGCTTGGCGATGCGCGCACGCACGCGGTCGGTGACAAGCGTCTCCATCGGGCACCTCCTCGAACGGGCAAAGCGGAACTGGATCGGTATTGTGCCGCGCCGATCAGAACAAATCAAGAACGACGTGGCGATTCCCGGGCGCGGCGGCGCACGCCCCCCTTGCCACCGCGCCCGCCGCGGTAAAGATTGGCGGAACCCGAGTGGCGCAGAGCGAGGACAGGAGCCATGACCGGCAAGCCGGCGGTGCGCAGCGAAACCGATTCCTTCGGCCCCATCGAGGTGCCGGCCGACCGCTACTGGGGGGCGCAGACGCAGCGCTCGCTGCAGAACTTCAAGATCGGCGGCGAGCGCATGCCGGCGCCGCTGGTCCGCGCGCTGGGCGTGCAGAAGAAGGCGGCGGCCCAGGCCAACATGGAGCTGGGCGTGCTCGACGCCCGGCTCGGCGGCGCCATCGTCGCCGCCGCCGAGGAGGTCGCCGACGGCACGCTCGCCGAGCACTTCCCGCTGGTGGTGTGGCAGACCGGCTCGGGCACCCAGACCAACATGAACGCCAACGAGGTGATCGCCAACCGCGCCATCGCGCTGCTGGGCGGCACCGTCGGCAGCAAGACGCCGGTCCATCCCAACGACCACGTCAACATGGGGCAGTCGTCCAACGACAGCTTCCCCACCGCCATGCACATCGCCGCGGCCGAGCAGATCCACCACGAGCTGGTGCCGGCGCTGGAGCACCTGCACGCCGCACTCGCCGCCAAGGCGGCCGACTTCGCCGACATCGTCAAGATCGGCCGCACCCACCTGCAGGACGCCACCCCGCTCACCCTGGGACAGGAATTCTCGGGCTACGCCGCCCAGGCGAAGCACGCGGTGGAGCGCGCGAAGGCGGCGCTGCCCCGCCTCTACGCCCTGGCCCAGGGCGGCACCGCGGTGGGCACCGGGCTGAACGCCAAGGCGGGGTTCGCCAAGGCCTTCGCCGACCGGGTCGCCGCCATCACCGGCCTGCCCTTCGTGCCCGCCGAGAACAGCTTCGAGGCGCTGGCCACCCACGACGCGCTGGTGGAGGCGCACGGCCAGCTCAACACCGTCGCCGTGTCGCTGATGAAGATCGCCAACGACGTCCGCCTGCTCGGCTCCGGGCCGCGCTGCGGCATCGGCGAGCTGGCGCTGCCGGAGAACGAGCCGGGCTCCTCGATCATGCCGGGCAAGGTGAACCCGACCCAATCGGAGGCGCTGACCATGGTCTGCGCCCAGGTCATGGGCAACCACACCACGGTCAGCGTGGCCGGCGCCACCGGGCATTTCGAGCTGAACGTCTTCAAGCCGGTGATCGCCTACAACGTGCTGCAGTCGATCCGCCTGCTGGCCGACGCGGCGGTCAGCTTCACCGACAACTGCGTGGTCGGCATCCGGCCCAACCGCGAGCGCATCGCCAAGCTGCTGCACGAGAGCCTGATGCTGGTCACCGCGCTGAACCCGCACATCGGCTACGACAACGCCGCCAAGATCGCCAAGAAGGCGCACGCCGAGGGCACGACGCTCAAGGAGGCCGGCGTCGCCCTCGGCCTGCTGACGGCCGAGCAGTTCGACGCGTGGGTGCGGCCGGAGGCGATGACCGGGCCGGGCTGACCGCCCCGCGGGCGGGCGCTCGGCGGCGGGCGCCCTGACGGGGTCGGCGCGGCGGCCGCCGAAGTATGACGGCCCCCGCGCCGACGCTCCCGGTCACGGCCGCCGGTCGGCGCGCCGTCACCCTTCGGCGGCGCTCACCGGCTGGCGCTGCTCGCCCAGGCCGTCGATGCCCAGGCGCATCACCTGGCCGGGCCTCAGCCAGGGCTGCGGCGTGCGGCCCAGGGCGACGCCGGCGGGCGTGCCGGTGGCGACGACGTCGCCGGGCAGCAGGGTCATGCAGCGGCTGATGTAGGCCACCAGCTCGGCGACGCCGAAGATCATGTCGGCGGTGTTGCCGTCCTGCATGGTCCGCCCGTCCACCTCCAGCCACAGCCGCAGGGCCTGCGGGTCGGGCACCTCGTCACGCGTCACCAGCCAGGGCCCCAGCGGGCAGAAGCTGTCGGCGCTCTTGCCCTTGACCCACTGGCCGGTGCCCTCGAGCTGCCAGGCGCGCTCCGACACGTCGTTGACGATGCAGTAGCCGGCGACGTGGTCGAGGGCGGCGGCCGTGTCGACGTTGCGCGCCGTGCTGCCGATCACCACGCCCAACTCGACCTCCCAGTCGCCCTTGGCGGCGCCGCGCGGCAGGACCACCGGATCGGTGGGGCCGCCGATGGCGGTGGTGGCCTTCATGAACAGAACCGGCTCCGCCGGGGCCGCCATGCCCGCCTCGGCGGCGTGGGTGGCGTAGTTGAGGCCGACGCACACCACCTTGGACACCCCGGCCACCGGCGGCCCCAGCCGGACGTCGCCGGGAACCGCGGGCAGGCGCGCCGTGTCAAGCCCGCGCAGGCGCGCCAGCGCCGCGTCCGACAGGGCCGCCGGCCCGAGGTCGGAGACCACGCCGGAGAGATCGCGGATCGTCCCCTCGGCGTCGAGGAGGCCGGGGCGCTCCAGTCCGGCGGGGCCATACCTGAGCAGTTTCATCGGGCATCTTCCTTAAGCATGCTGCGTCGCGCTAGAATGGACCGAAGGCGGCCGGCGCCGCGCGCTCCAGCGGAGCCTGTTCCCCCTTCGCATGGTTTGATGTACGCTTTTCCCCTGTCGGGGGAAACCAGACTGGAGGCGGTCATGGCCATCAAGCGCCGTTATCTCGTCCGGGACGATTCGGGGCGGCTCGTCGACCTGCCGAGCCGGACCTTTGACCACGCCGACGACGGCGTGGAGCCGATCCCCGCCTTTGCCGGACGCTGCATCGACCTGGTCTCGGCGATTCTGATCTCCGAGCAGGGCGCACAGCCGCACGTGGCAGAAGTCGCATTCACCAAGCTCTATTTCGACGATTCCGGCTTCGTCGACGCCGGCAAGCGCGACCGCATGATCCGCCTGATGCTGGAGAGCTGCGCCGACCGCCGCTGCCGGACGCCGGAGACCCCCGACTGCGCGGCGCTGAACCGCCGCGCCTTCGCCGCCCGCACCGAGCTGGCGCGCGAGTTCGGCTGGCAGCCCGGCCCGGCGGAGGTGGACGAGGTGCTCCACCGTCTCGACCCGCGCGGCGCCGTCGAGATGGCGGCGACCCTGCACTGACCCGGACGGGGGCGGCGGAAACCTTTTCGTGACCGCCCCGTTCCCCTGTTCCGGCGGGCGACGAACCCCCATATGCCGGTGGCCGTCCCGCCACCCGAGGAGCTCCCGGTCCCGCCATGGTCCGTCCCGTATCCGCGTCTTCGTCCTTCGCCCGGGTGCGCCGCCGGCTGCTCGTGGGGCTGGGATGGGCGATCATCGCGCTGGGCGTGCTCATCACCCCCATCCCCGGGCCGGGCGGCGTTCCCGTCGCCTTCGTCGGCGGCCTCATCGTGCTGCGCCACTCCCCCGATTCACGCCGCCTGTTCGTGCGGATGAAGAAGCGCTACCCGCGCATGCTGGGCCCGTTCGAGCGCATCCGCACCTTCTTCCGCCGGCGCCGGCAGCGCCGCCTTCCCCTGTGGGCGATCGCCTGACGGCGACGTCCGCGGAACGCGTGGCGGTGCCTGCTGGACAGTCGTTGGGGTTGCCGCCATTCTGGGCGTCCGTCCGTCCCCGAGGAGAAGCACGGTGAAGTCTGGCAACGCGGTCCTGTCGAGCTACGGGACGACGATCTTCGAGGTGATGTCGCGCCTCTCCGAGGAGCACGGCGCCATCAATCTCGGCCAGGGCTTCCCCGACGACCGCGGCCCGGCGGACGTGCTGCAGGCGGCGGCGACGGCGCTGCTGGAGGGGTGGAACCAGTATCCGTCGATGATGGGTACGCCCGAGCTGCGCCAGGCCGTGGCCGCCCACGCCCGGCGCTTCTACGGCCTGGAGCTCGACTGGAAGACCGAGACCATGGTCACGTCGGGCGCCACCGAGGCGCTGACGGCCTGCCTGCTCGGCCTGATCGAGCCGGGCGACGAGGTCGTGCTGTTCCAGCCGATGTACGACAGCTACCTGCCGATCGTCCGGCTGGCCGGCGGCGTGCCCCGCTACGTCAGCCTGACGGGCCCGGACTGGAGCTTCGGCCGCGACGATCTGGAGGCCGCCTTCTCCCCCAGGACCAAGCTGGTGGTGATCAACGACCCCCTCAACCCGGCGGCCAAGGTGTACACGCGCGGCGAGCTGGAGCTGCTGGCCGAGTACGTCCAGCGCTTCGACGCGTACGCCGTCTGCGACGAGGTCTACGAGCACATCGTCTTCGACGGCCGCCGCCACGTCCCGCTGATGACCCTGCCCGGCATGCGCGAGCGCTGCCTCAAGATCGGCTCGGCCGGCAAGACCTTCTCGCTGACGGGCTGGAAGGTCGGCTACGTCTCCGGGGCGCCGCACCTCATGCAGCCCGTCGCCAAGGCGCACCAGTTCCTCACCTTCACCACGCCGCCCAACCTCCAGGCCGCCGTGGCCTACGGGCTCGGCAAGGACGACGCCTACTTCGCCGGGCTCGCCGCCGGCCTGCAGGCCAAGCGCGACCGGCTGGCCGCCGGCCTCGCCGCGGTGGGCTTGCGCGTGCTGCCGTCGGCCGGCACCTACTTCGTGGCCGCCGACATCGCCGCCACCGGCTTCGACGGCGACGACAAGGCGTTCTGCCGCTGGCTCACCGTCGAGGCCGGGGTGGCCGCCATCCCGGTCAGCGCCTTCTACGTGGAGGACGCGCCGGGCACCGTCATCCGCTTCTGCTTCAGCAAGTCCGACGCGGTGCTGGACGAGGCGGTGGCCCGGCTGACGCGCCGCTTCGCCGCGTGAACCGCCGCCGGGCGGCGGTCATACGACGTCCGCCCAGTAGAAAAACCCCGTCGCCCCGGCGCTAGAATCCGCCGGCGGCCGTATCGTGAAGGGGACTGCGCCCGAGGCCGCGCGGGGGCAAGGGAAACGACGGGGTGACGATGGCGCGGCGCCTGGAGCGCGTCCGGCCGGTGGCCGTGGCCGCCGCGGTGATCGCCGCGGTGTGGGCCGGCGCATGGCAGCTTTGGCAGACGGTCCACGCCCGCCAGCTCGACACCGCCGTCGCCAACGCCCGGAACGTCGTCCGCGGCTTCGAGAGCAGCACCTACCACGCCCTGCACGAGGTGGACAACGCGCTGCGTCTGCTGGCCCTGCGCTACGCCGACGGTGGCCTGCCGGCGGTGGTGGCGCCGATCGCCGAGGGACTCTACAACCCGGGCCTGGTCGGCCACTTCGCCGTTTTCGACGCCGCCGGGGTGCGGCTCTACGCCAGCGGGCCGGACCCGGCCGGCCGCGGCGACGAGGAGGCCCTGCTGCGCCTGAGACGGCCGCTCGCCGACCGCGAGGGCCGCCCCGCCGGCGAGCTCGTGGCGGCGCTCGACCCGCGCTATTTCGCCACGCTCTTCGACTCGGCGCCGGCCGGCGAGAACGCCGTGATCGCCCTGGTCGGCATCGACGACGGCGTCGTCCACGTCCGCCGGCTGCGCGGCGGCAGCGTCGGCGTCGGGCTGCGCATCCCGGAATCGCGGCTGTGGGACGAACTCCTCGCCGCACCCCAGGGCGTCTACCGGCAGGTCAGCGAGATCGACGGCCGGGTGCGCCACGTCGCCTACCGGCAGCTCAAGAGCTTCCCGCTGGTGGCGCTGGCCGCCGTGGCCGAGGCCGACGTCGCCGCCGCGGCCGGCGGCTTCGCCATCAACATCGCCGCCGTCGCCGCCCTGCTGACCGTCCTGGTCGTCTCCACCACCGCCTTCATCGTCGCCCAGCGCCGGGCGGCGGACCGGCTCGCCGCGGCGCTCAACCTCAACCGCGAATTCCTCGCCCGGGTCAGCCACGAGCTGCGCACGCCGCTCAACGCCATCCTCGGCTTCTCCGAGATCGTCAGGGACACCGCCCTCGGGCGCGACGCCGTCGACCGCTACGCCGAGTACGCCCGCGACATCCACGACGCCGGCCGGCACCTGCTGCTCCTCGTCGACGACGTCCTCGACCTTTCCCGCCTGCAGGCGGGCACCATGGAGCTGGTGCAGGAGCCGGTGGACGTGCGTCCGGTCGTCGAATGGGGACTCCGCGTCGTCGCCCCGCAGGCCGAGCGCAAGGGGCTGCGCATCGACGCGCGGCTCGAGCCGGGGATCGGCCGCCTGCTCGCCGACCCCCGCGCCCTGCGGCAGATGCTGCTGAACCTGCTGAGCAACGCCGTCAAGTTCACGCCGGCGGGCGGCCGCATCACGGTGGAGGCGTTGCGCGGTCCCGGCGGTCGCTGCGTGCTGCGGGTCTGCGACACCGGCATCGGCATGACGCCCGAGCAGGTGCGCAGCGCCGCCCTGCCGTTCCAGCAGTGCTCGCCCCTGGTGGCCCGCGACGGCCAGGGGACCGGCCTCGGCCTCGCCATCGTCCAGGCCCTCATGGAGGCCCACGGCGGCCGGCTGCGGATCGACAGCGAGCCCGGTGCCGGCAGCCGCGTCAGCCTGGAGTTCGCCGCCTGACCGGCCGGCGCGGACGCCGCCGCGCCATCCCGCGGGACCCGCCTACACGAACCCGTGCCGCGCCTGGTACTCCGGGTCGCCCAGGGTGGCGACGAGGTGGTCGATGAAGGCGCGCACTTTCGGCAGCAGATGGCGCGCCGTCGGAAAGACGGCATGGATCGCCTCGTCGGCCACCGTGCATCCGGCCAGCACCGGCACCAGCCGCCCCTGGCGGACGTCCTCGGCGACGGCGAAGCCCGGCAGGCGGGCCAGGCCGATCCCCGCCAGCGCCGCCTGGCGCAGCGGCGCCAGCGCGTCGGCCTGCAGGGTGCCGGTCACCCGCACGCTCTCCCGGCGGTCGCCGACCGCGAACGGCCAGTCCTGCCGGGTGCCGTCGTTGACGAAGGCGAGGCAATTGTGGCGCACCAGCTCGGCCACGCCAGCCGGTTCGCCGCAGCGGGCGAGATAGTCGGGGCTGCCCACCACGACGTGCCGCAGCGGCATCAGGCGGCGCGCCACCAGCGACGAGTCGACGAGGCGCCCGCTGCGGATCGCCAGGTCGAGCCCCTCCTCCACCAGCTTCGCGGTGCGGTCGCTGAGGCTCGCCTCCACCGCCACCCGCGGGTGGCGCTGCATGAAGGAGGGCAGCAGCGGCGCCACGTGCATCTCCCCGAACGCCACCGGCATGGACACCCGCAGGGTGCCGCGCGGCGCCTCGGCGGTCTCGGTGAGCGCCCGTTCGGCCTCGTCCAGCGCCGCCAGGATGGCGCGGGCGCGGGCGCAGAAGGCGGCCCCCGCCTCGGTCAGGGCAATGCGGCGGGTGGTGCGCGACACCAGCCGCACCCCGAGCCGGGCCTCCATCTGGCTGAGCCGCCGGCTGACCGCCGACGCCGACAGGCCGAGCCGCTCGCCGGCCAGCGAGAGGCTGCCGCTGTCGACCACCTCGACCAGCACCGTGAGATCGTCCAGCCGGTCCATGACGCCCCTCGCGCGTTCGTGATCTTTGCACACAGCGCAAACATCCTGTGCGCAGCCACACGTTTTTCGCAAGGCTGCGCTGCGCGAACATGCCTTCCGTCGAAGCCACCGACAATGGACCCGCGACGATGCACCTCCACCGCCGCCTGCGCGCCATCCGCCAACAATCCCGCGCCGGGCTGCCCGCCGGGAGCGTGCAGGCGATGGACCGGATGATCGCCGACCTGAAGGCGCGCGGGGTCGAGTTCGGCGCCCTGCGCGCCGGCATGCCGGCGCCGGACTTCGCCCTGCCCAACCAGGTCGGGCGCACCGTGTCGCTGTACGACGTCGTGGCGAGGGGGCCGGTGGTGCTGCTGTTCTACCGCGGCGGCTGGTGCCCCTACTGTTGCGCCCAGCTGCGCGCCATGCAGTTGGTCCAGCCGCGGCTGGCGGCGGCCGGGGCCCGTCTGGTCGCGGTGTCGCCCGACCTGCCCGACCACAGCCTGAGCCTCGCCGAACGCGAGGCGCTGGATTTCGACATCCTGTCCGACTTCGGCGGCGCCGTGGCGCGCAGCTACGGCCTGCTGTTCCGGGTTCCGGACGACGTCCGCGACGCCTACCGCGACCGCGGGCTGGACCTCGGCCGCCGCCAGGGCCGCCCGCCGGGCGATCCGTGGGAGCTGCCGATCCCCGCCACCTACGTGCTGGCGCAGAGCGGCGTCGTGCGCTTCGCGCGCATCGACGCCGACTTCACCCAGCGCCCCGAGCCGCAGGCGATCCTCGACCTGCTGCTCGACCCCGTCCCGGCCGCCTGAGGCCGGGCCAAACACGCCAAGGAGACCCGCGATGACCGACAAGATCCGCACCGCACTGCCGCTCGCCACCGTCCTCGCCGGCGCGCTGGCCGCCCTGGCCGCCCCGGCCTCGGCCCAGCAGTCCATGGAGAAGTGCTACGGCATCTCCAAGGCCGGCGAGAACGGCTGCGCCCACGCCAAGGGCCTGCATTCCTGCGCCGGAAACAGCAATCTGACCTACGACGGCGGCGACTGGAAGCTGGTGCCCGCCGGCGCCTGCCAGGGCATGGACGGCAGCCTCACCCCCTTCGAAGGCACCAACCCGAAGAAGAAGGCGTGACGGCCGTGGCCGCGCCGAAGCCCCCGCCCGCGCCCCCGCCCGTGCTGCCGCCCCGCGCCGGGATCGGCCTGCGCGAGCCGCACCTGCGGGACTTCGTCGCGGCCGCCTGCCCCGCCGCCTGGGTCGAGGTGCATCCGGAAAACCACCTCGTCCCCGGCGGGCCGCGGCTGGCCGGGCTCGACCGGGTGCGGCGGGAGCGGCCGGTGAGCTGCCATGGCGTCGGCCTGTCGCTGGGCGGCGCCGACGGCCTCGACCCCGACCATCTGCTGCGCCTGCGCGCGCTGCATCACCGGATCGAACCCGTGCTGGTGTCCGAGCATCTGGCCTGGAGCGTCCACGACGGCGCCTACCTCAACGACCTGCTGCCCCTGCCCTACACCGAGGAGAGCCTGGAGGTGGTGCGGCGCAACCTCGATGACGCCCAGGAGGCGCTCGGCCGGCGCATCCTGGTGGAGAACCCCGCCGCCTGCATCGCCTTCGCCGAGAGCACCATTCCCGAGGCCGAGTTCCTCGCCGAGCTGGTGCGCCGGACCGGCTGCGGCCTGCTGCTCGACGTCAACAACCTCCACGTCAGCGCCGTCAACCTCGCCTTCGACCCCGCGGCCTGGCTCGACCGCATCCCCGGCGACGCGGTCGGCGAGCTGCATCTGGCCGGGCACGCCGCTGTCCCGTTCGGCGGCGAGACGCTGCTGATCGACGACCACGGCAGCCGCGTCGGCGCCCCGGTCATGGCCCTGTTCGCCGCCGTGCTGGAGCGCTTCGGCCCGCGGCCGACCCTGGTCGAGTGGGACACCGCCCTGCCGCCCCTGGCCGTCCTGCTGGACGAGGCGGCGCGCGCGCAGGCGGTGCTGGACGCGGCTTGCGCGGAGGAGGGGCGCCGTGCTGGCTGATCGGCAGCGCGCCCTGCGCGACTGGGTGCTGGCCGGCGACGGCTCGGTCGCCGCCCATCTCGCCCCGGGTCTGCCCGCCGCCCGGCTGGCGGTCTACCGCAACACCGTGCTGGGCTCGCTGGCGGCGGTGCTGGCGGCGGCCCATCCCACCGCGCGGCGCCTCGCCGGGGCGGACGCCTTCGACGCCGCGGCACGCCGCTTCGCCGCGGCGAGCCCGCCGCGCCAGCCGGCGCTGTGGGCCTACGGCGCCGGCTTCGCCGACCGCCTCGCCGGCCTCGTCCCCGGCGCCCCGCCATGGCTGGCCGACGTCGCCCGGCTCGACTGGGCGATGCACGAGGCCCTGTTCGCCGCCGACGCCGAGCCGCTCGACCCGCAGCGCCTCGCCGCCGTGCCGGCGGACCGGGCGGCCGGCCTGCGGCTGGTGCCCCACCCCTCGGTGCGCCTCGTCCGCTCGCCCTGGCCGGTGCACGCGCTGTGGCGCGGAACGGACGCAGGGATCCCGGAGCGGCACCCGGAGGCGGTGCTGGTGGGCCGCCCGGCCGAGGAGGTGCTGTGCGCCCGGCTGGCGCCCGCCGACGGCGCCGTGGCGGCCGCGCTGCTGGCGGGCGCCACCCTGGCCGAGGCGGCCGCCGTTCGCGGCGGCGACCCGCAGGCCGTGCTCGCCCTGCTTCTCCGCAACGCTCTGGTGGCGGGCTACGCGCTGGGCGTGCCGCCCCATGGAGGAACGCCATGATGCCGTCCCTGACGACGTCCCGCGGCGACGGTCTCGCCGCCCTGGCCGGCCAGGCCGAGGCGCTGCTGGCCCGCTACGCCGCCCCCCTGCTCGACCTGTGGATCCGCCTGACGGTGGCGCCGATCTTCCTGCGCTCGGGCGTGCAGAAGCTCTCGGACTGGCCGGCGACGCTGTTCCTGTTCGAGCAGGAATACCGGGTGCCGCTGCTGCCGCCGGAGGCTGCCGCCGGGCTCGCCGCCGCGACCGAGCTGACGATGCCGGTCCTGGTCCTGGCCGGCTTGGCGACCCGGCTGGCGGCGGTGCCGCTGCTGGCGATGACGCTGGTCATCCAGTTCGTGGTGGGGGCGGCCAACCCCGCCTTCGACAATCCGCAGCACGTGCTGTGGATGATCCTGCTGTGCAGCCTGATCGTGCGCGGCCCCGGTGCGTTGTCGCTCGACCGTCTGCTGGCGCGACGGCCGTGGGGGAGGACGCGATGAGCGGAGGTCACACAAGCCGACGGCGGGTGCGGATCGGCATCGCCCGGCTCGGCGGGCTGCTGTCGGCCGGGCTGGCGCTGGCGCTGCTGCTGGCGCTGGCCGTCGGCGCCGTCGCCGTGCGCGGCATCCAGGAGGTGGACGAGCGCTGGACCGCCTACGACCTGGGCGCCGCCGCCAAGGCCGACGCCCTGTCCGAGCTGCGCGCCGCGCTGGGCTTCGGCGGCGTCATCCACCGCTTCGGCGACTATCTCCTCGGCGGCGCCCCGGCGCAGGCCGAGGAGGTGCGCCGCAGCCTGCGGCGGGCCGCCGCCAACCTCGACGTCTACCGCTACGCCGGCGCGCTGTCGCCGGCCGAGGGGCGGGCCGTGGACACCCTGGCGGCGACGCTCGGCGAGCTGGAGCGGCGCCTCGACGCCGCCGCCGCGGTCGTCGCCGCCGGCGGGCCGCGGGAGCGGGCGGTCGCCGCCGCCGCCCTGGACACCGCGCCGGCCGTCGCCGCCATGCGCGCCATGAACGACGAGCTGACGCGCGGCCGCGCCGCCCTCACCGAGGCCAACCGCCAGGGCATCGCCGACCTGCGGCTCAGCGTGCTGGCCGGCGGCGGTGCCGCCCTGGTCCTGGTCGCCGTCGTCGGCGGGCTGCTGGTGTGGTTCACCCGCCGCCGCATCGTCCGGCCCCTCGCCGGCCTCGCCGCGGCCATGGACGGGCTGGCCCGCGGCGATCTCGCCACCGCGGTCCCCCACCTCGGCCGCGGCGACGAGATCGGCGCTATGGCCGGCACCGTCCAGGTGTTCCGCGACGGGCTGCTGCGCCTGCGCGAGGCCGGGGAGCGCGAACGCCGCGACGCCGCCCGCGACCGCGAACGGCGCGAGGCGCTGGAGGGCAATCTCGGCGCCTTCGAGGGCGAGATCGCCGCGCTGTCCGATCGGCTCGGCGAGCGCGCCGGCGCCCTGCACGGCGCCGCCGAGACGCTGTCGCAGAGCGCCGGCCGGACCACCGCCCTCTCCCAGGAGGTGTCGTCCGCGGCGGCGCGCACCGCCGACAGCGTGCACGCGGTCGCCGCCGCCACCGAGGAGCTGTCCGCCTCGATCGCCAGCATCGGCGAGCGGGTGCGCGAGTCGGTGGCGCTCGCCGGCGACGCGGCGGGCCAGGCGCAGCGCTCCTCGGCGACCATCGCCCACCTCACCGAGACGGTCCACCGCATCGGCGAGGTGGTCGACCTGATCAGCGCCATCGCCGCCCAGACCAACCTGCTGGCCCTCAACGCCACCATCGAGGCGGCACGGGCCGGGGAAGCCGGCAAGGGCTTCGCCGTCGTCGCCGGCGAGGTCAAGAGCCTGGCCGGTCAGACGGCGCGGGCGACCGACGACATCACCCGGCAGATCGCGGCGATCCGCCAGGCGACCGACGGGGCGGTGGGCGCCATCGCCGGCATCGGCGCCACCCTGGACGGCGTGTGCCGCATCGCCGACGAGATCGCCGGCGCCGTCGGCCAGCAGGACCGGGCGACGCGCGAGATCGCCCGCGGCATCCAGGAAACCGCCGATTCCGCCGGCTCGGTCAGCGCCGCCATCGCCGGCGTCGCCAAGGCGGCGGAGCAGGCGGGCGACGTCGCCGACGGCATCTTCTCCGCCGCCCGCCGCATGCGCGAGGAAACGGACCAGCTCACGGGGGCGACCCGGCGCTTCTCCGACGCGCTGCGGACGGACGGGTCAGACGGTGCCCGTCAGACCGCCGCGGCGGCCAGGGCGTCCAGCGCGGCTCCGTCGAGGCGGTAGGGCAGCCAGTCCTCCATATGGCGGAAGCCGGTGGCGGCGTAGAAGCCGCGTGCCGGATTCCAGTGCAGCACGTTCAGGTCGACGCGCCGGCACCCCTCGGCCAGCGCGCGGCGCGCCACCTCCGCCAGCAGCAGCCGGCCGACGCCGTGGCGGCGCGCCTCCGGGCGGACGTAGAGATCCTCCACGAACAGGCCGCGCCGCCCTTCCCAGGTGGAATAGTTGCGGAAGGTGAGCGCGAAGCCGGCGGGGACGCCGTCCAGTTCGGCGATCAGCGCCGCGAACACCGGGTCCGGCCCCCAGCCGTCGCGGCGGAAGTCGGCGGGCGTCGCCTTGACGGCGTCCGGCTCGCGCTCGAACTCGGCCAGTTCCCTGACGAAGGCGAGGATGGTGTCGGCGTCCTCGACGGTCGCCGGACGGATGGTGACGCTGGCCATGGCTCCCTGCCTCTCCGGTCGGTCTCGCGGTGGGCGGGACCATAGCTTCCGGGCCGGCGGCCGGCAACGGCCGGCGGACGATCGGCGGACGATCGTCCCGGGGCCCGTCCCGATGGACGCGCCGGGCCTGCGGTGCTAGAGCGTGCACCATGACCGAAGATCCGCCGCCCGGCACCGTGCGGCGCCAAGCCGTCATCGTCCAGCGCTCGGCCGCCTTCGACTGGTACGGCGTCGTCCGCACCGGCATCGCCCTGCGGGCCGCGGCCCTCCGCGCGCTGGGCTGGGACACGCGCGTCATCGCCGCCGACGCCGTGACGGCCGACGCCGACCTCTCCGGCGCCGACCTGGTGCTTGCCGACGGCGGCGTCCTGCAGGCCGGCGCCGCCTTCGCGGCCGCCTGCCGCGCCCTGCCGCCGGGGCGGCTGGTGATGCGGCTCAACAACCCCGCCTACTTCGCGCACAGCCGGCAGGCCATCGCCCTGGCCCGGGCGGTCGATCCGGACGCCCTGCTCGCCTTCATCGACCTGGACGGCCCGGACTGCGTGCCCGGCCGCCGCTGCGCCTCGCTTCCCCTATGGGTGCCGCCGCGCGATCCGGCGCCGGACTGGCGGCGGCGCACGGTTGCCGTCACCTACGTCACGGGCTACCCCATCTTCGTTGCAGAGCGGGACGACTGGCGCATCCGTCTGCCCGGCCACGCGGCGACGGCCGAGGCGCTGGTCGAGCGGCTGGAGGCCGAGCCGGAGACACCGCCCTGGCACCATGCCGCGGCCCTGTTCGGCGAACGCGACGGGGCGCTCGATCCCTGGCGCGGGGACGGCGCGCTCCTGCTGGAGTGCGTCGGCCGCTTCGTCATCGCCCGCGCCAAGCGCCGCCTGCTGGCCGCCCTCGCCCGCTTTCCCTGCCAGTTCGTGACGGCCGGCTGGCCGGCCGGGGTCGCCGTCCACCCCCACGCCCGCGTCCTCGGCCCGATGGCGTTTCCCGACCTCGTCGAGCTCGCCGGCCGCAGCCGGGCCGTCGTCAGCCACGCCCCGAACCTGATGGGCGGCGGCCTGAGCGAGCGCATCCTCAACGGGCTCGTCCGCGGCGCCGTGGGGATCGCCGCGCGCACGCGGGCCACCGCGCGCTTCTTCGGCGACGGCGACCTCCTCACGTTCCGGCACGATCTCGACGGGCTCGGCGAGCACCTGGAGCGTGCCTTCTCCGGCGACCCCGCCCTGGAGGCGGTCGCCCGCGCCGGGCAACGCGCCGCGCAGCGCTTCTCGCCGGACCGCGCCATGCGCGACCTGCTCGACGCCGCCGGTGCGGCGCCCGCCGTGTGACCAGGGGCCGCCGGCCGTGCCGACCCTCCTGATCACCAGCGCCGGCAGCCTCGTCGCCGACGCCGTCGTGAGCTGCCTGGCGAGCGTCCGCGACTCCCTGACCGTCGTCGGCGTCAACAGCGTGGCGGCGCCGGCCGCCTTCGCCTGCGACCGGCTGCACCGCGTCCCGCCGGTGCGGGAGGCGGCGGCGTTCGCGGCGGCGCTGCGGACGGTGCTGGCGGCGGAGCGCCCCGACCTCGTGCTCGCCGGGCGCGACGAGGACGTGCCGGCCCTGGCCGCGCTGGCGGCCGCGGGGGAGTTTCCCGACACGGCCTTCCCGGTTCCGCCGCCGGCACTCGCCGCCCTGCTTCTCGACAAGCGGCTCTGCCACCGCTTCGCGCGGGACCACGGGCTGCCGTTCGCGCCGACCGCCGAAGGTCCCGACGACGTCGCGGCTCTGGCCGCGGAGCACGGCTTCCCGCTGCTGGCCAAGCCGTGGCGCGGTTCGGGCAGCCGGGACGTCTGGCTGCTGGCCGACGAGCGCGACCTGGCCGCCGCGGCGGCGGATACCGCCCTGACGATCCAGGCCTTCTGCGGCCCCGAATCGGTGCGCGCGGCGCTGCCGGCGTTCCGGCGGGCGGCGGCGCGCGGCCTGCCCTGGCGCTGGGCCTTCCGCGACGAGGAGATCAACGCCGAACTGACCCTGGCCGAGGACGGCACCGTCGCCACCCTGTGCCTGGACGGCGGCGTGACCGCGCCCCCCTTCCGGACCGGCATCCGCCTGCTCGACGACGCCGGCGTCGCGGCCGCGGTGCGGGCGTGGGGCGAGGCGCTGGGCCGCCGCGGCCATCGCGGACCGCTGAACATCCAGGGAAAGCGGCTGGCGGACGGCCGCTTCCTGCCCTACGAGCTCAACCCCCGCTTCGGCGGCAGCGCCGCGGTGCGGGCCGCCCTCGGGCACAACCAGGTGCTTCACCTCGTCGCCTCGCGGCTGGGCTGGCCGGCGCCGGCCATGGCGGCACGGGCCGGCACCGGCCGGCCGGCGACCCGGTCGTTCGACCTTCCGGCGGCGCGGCGGCGCGCCTTCGACGGGGACGGGACCTGGGCGGCCCCGCGCCGGCCGGCCGCTCCGGCCCCACCGGCGTCCCCGGCGGCGCGCCGGGTGCTGGTCGCCGGTCTCGGCACCCGGCACGGCGCGGCCCTGCTCGACACGCTGGCGGACCGCCGCGCCGGACTGCTGGTCGTCGGCGCCGCATCGGCGCCGGACGAGCCGGACCTGCGGCGTTGCGACCACGCCGTCCGCCTGCCGCCCGCCGGCGCCCCGGACCACGCCGAGCGTGTCGCCGCCCTGCTCGCCGCGCACCGCATCGACACGGCGTTCGCCGCCTCCGACGCGGCGCTGGCGGCCCTGTCCGGCCGCACGCCGTCGCTGCGCTGGGTGCTCGGCCCGCCGGGCGCCGCGCGCGCCGCGGCGGCGGCCCATGCCCGGGCCCACGGACTGACCTTCGTCCCCTGCGCCACGACCGTCGCCGGGGCGGCGGCCCTGGTGCGGCGGGGCGGCCTGCCCGTGGTCGCCAAGCCGAGCCGGGGCGACGGCCCGGTCTCCCTGCTCGAGACCTGGGGTCAGGTCGTCGCCGCGCTGGCCGACGGCGGGTGCGTCGTCCAGCCGCTGCTCGGGGCGGACGATCTGGCGGCGCAGCGGGCGGCATGGCACGCCCGGCCGGGTGCGCCTTGGACCTGGGGGCTGGCCGACGTGGTCGAGGTGGCGGAAACCATCGTCCCGCCGGACGGCGGCGTCGCCGAGATCCGCGCCGCCGCCTGCACCCAGCGTGGCGGCGAACCGGCCGACATCCGGCCCGCCGAGGCGGGAACCGCGGCCGCCGCGTCCGTCGTCGAACCGGCCCGCCGCTGGGCCCTGTCGCTGTCGCGCATCGGGCACCGTGGCCCGCTGCGGCTGACCGGCAAGCGGGACGCCGCCGGACGATGGCTGCCGTTCTCGGTCAGCCCTTACCTCCTGGGAATTCCCGACGCGGGCACCCTGCGGACGCGCGTCGCGGTGCCGGCCGTCGGCGGCGCCGCGGATCACGCCGGCTGCGCCACCACATCCAGCAGCGCGGCGACGACGCGGTCGACGTCGCGCCCGTCCAGATCGTCGTGAAAGGGCAGGCCCAGCACCGAGTCCGCCAGCGCTTCGGTCACCGGCAACGCCTGGCGCGGCAGGTCGGCGAAGGCCGGCTGACGGTGGCAGCCGCGGTGCCACCACAGCCGCGTGCCGATGCCGCGGCGGCGCAGGGCCTCGGCCGTCGCGACGACGGTCGGCCGCGGCAGGCGCACGACGACGGTGGACGACACCCCGTCCGGCAGCCAGGGTCGGATCGGACCATCGGAGCCGAAGCGCGCCGCGTAGGCCGCGCGCAGGCGGCGCAGGCCGGTCCGCCGCTGCGGCCACTCGTCGAGCGCCGCCAGGCCGACGGCCGCGCCGTACTCGCTCAGCTTGGCGTTCATCCCCGCCTGCGCGACAGTCCGGTCGGCGGAGAGCCCGAGCCGGGCGAGGGTGCGCAGGCGCTCCGCCCGCGCCGCGTCGCGGGCGATCACCACGCCGCCCTCGCCGATGCCGAACACCTTGGTGGCGTGCAGGCTGACGACGGTGTCGACCGCGCCGCCGCGCGTGCCGTCGAAGCCGCCGGCGGCGTCGATCACGACGCTGACGCCGCTCCGCTCGGCCAGCGCCGCCCACGGCGCCGGGTCGACGGCCGCGCCGAACGGGGCCGTCACGAGAACGCTGGTCACCCGGGGCTGGCGGCGCACACTGTCGGCGACCGCCGCCGGATCGAGCTGCCAGGTGGCCTCGTCGACGTCGTGCAGCCACGGCGTCAACCCGGCCCGCACCGCCGCCACCGCCGAGGCCTCGTGGGTCCAGGACGGCAGGATGCACAGGCCGCCGGGCGACGCGCCGGCGGAAAGGAGGCAGAGTGACAGGCCCGCGGTGGCGCTGGCGACGGCGACGACACGCTCGGGTGGAACCCCGAACCACGCGGCGAGGCCCCGTTCGAAGCGCTGCAGCAAGGGTCCGTTGTTCGTATACCAGCGATTTGCGTCGATCTCCTCCAGGTAAGGGAGGATCTTCGCCGCAGCCGGCAGCCGCGGCCGAAATACAGCCATGTCGTCGCCGGCGGCCACGCGCCGGCCCGGCGCGGAGCGCGACGCGGTTTCATTGTTGTCGAACATTTGCCGTGTCTGCTGGACGCGCCGCCTGATCATTCAGTATTGCATCCGCAGACGGCGCCCTCAAGCCGGCTGCATCCCACACCGCCACCGCGATCCACCCCCGTCCACCGTCGAACCGTCCGGTCCCGCCTTGCCACGCACCCTTCTGCCCCGCCTGCTGATCCGCCTCCGCCGCGTCGTCCACAACGACCGCATCGTCCTCATGGTGCTGGCGCTGGTGGTCGGCGGGCTGGCCGGCGGAGCGGCGATCCTCTTCCGCGAGACGATCGCCCTGACCCAGGGGCTCTTCTACGGCTGGACCGACGAGCGCTTCGCCCACCTCGCGGCGACCCTGCCGGCGTGGCACCTCGTGGCCGGCCCCGCCGTCGGCGGCCTGCTGGTCGGGCTGTTCATCCGCGCCGTCCTGCCGGGAGCCCGGCCGCAGGGGGTGGCCGAGGTGATGGAGGCGACCGCGGTGCGGGGCGGGCGCATGGACCTCGGCGTCGGCGTCGCCGCGGCGGCGGCCAACGCCGTGTCGCTCGGCGTCGGCGCCTCGCTGGGGCGGGAGGGACCGGTCGTCCATCTCGGCGCGGCCATCTCCTCATGGGCGGCGCGCGCCTTCCGGCTGACGCCGGCCCTCCTGCGCACCCTGCTGGGCTGCGGGGTGGCGGCGGCGGTGGCCGCCTCCTTCAACGCGCCGATCGCCGGCGTGCTGTTCGCGCTGGAGGTGGTGACCGGCAACTCCGTGCTGTCGGCGTTCGCCCCGGTGGTGCTGGCGGCGGTGATCGGCACCGCCCTGGGGCGCGCCGTCTACGGCGGCTTCCCCGCCTTCGTGCTGCCGATGCTGGACACCCCGCCGGCCCTGGAGTTCCCCTCCTTCGCGCTGCTCGGCGTCGTCGCGGCGGCGGTGGCGGTGGCGCTCATGCACGGGCTGCTGTGGAGCCAGCGGGCGTTCCTGGCCGCCGGACGGCGCACCGGCCTGCCGCGCTGGCTGCATCCGGCGCTCGGCGGCCTGGCGCTCGGCCTGCTGGCGATCGCCTATCCCGAGGTGCTGGGCGTCGGCTACGAGGCGACCGACACCGCCCTGCGCGGCGGCTACGGCCTGGGCGGCTACGCCGCCCTGCTGCTGGTCAAGCTGGTCGCGGTCTGCCTGTGCTTCGGCGCCGGCTTCGGCGGCGGGATCTTCAGCCCGTCGCTGTTCCTCGGGGCCATGGCCGGCGGCGTCTTCGGGCTGGCCGCGGAGACGGTGCTGGGCGGCGGCGCGTCGGCGACCGGGCTCTACGTCATGGTCGGCATGGGCGCCGTCGCCGGCCCGATGCTGGGGGCGCCGATCTCGACCATCCTCATCATCTTCGAGCTGACCGGCAACTATCCGGCGACGCTCGCGGCGATGCTGGCGACCGTCGTCTCGGCGACGCTGGTGCGCGCCGCCGTCGGCCACTCCTTCTTCACCTGGCAGCTGGCGCTGCGCGGGATCGACCTGAGCGACGGGCACGAGCTGGGCCAGCTCGCCTCGGTGCGGGTGCGCGACCTGATGCGCGGCGATTCCCCCGTGCTGGCCGCCGACGCCGGCCGCGACGCGCTGGCGGCGGCGCTCCGTGCGGGCGGCAACCGGGCGATCCTGGTGGTGGAGCCGGAGAGCGGCCGGCTCGCCGGCCTGCTCTCCGCCGGCGACGCGGCGGGCGCCCTGGCCGGCGGCCGGCCGGCGGGCGCCGAGGACGGCACGGCGACGGCACGCGCCCTGCTGCGCTCGCTGCCGCCCCTCACCCCGACCACCGACCTGCGCGAAGCGCTGCGGCGGTTCGACGACACCCGCGCCCCGGCGCTGCCGGTGGTGGCGGACACCGCCACCCTGCGGGCGACCGGCGTGATCTACGAAAGCGACGCGCTGCGCGCCTTCCGCCGCCTGGTCACCAACCGGGGGCGGGGGTGACCGGCGTCGCCGTGCGCGAGGCCGTGCCGGCCGACGGCCCGGCCCTGCAGGCGCTGGCCGCCGCCGTCGACGCGACCTCGCCCTTCCTCGTGCGCGAGCCGGGGGAACGCCCGGCCTGGGCCGCCTCCCGCCGACCGTCCGAAGATCTCGCGGCGTTCCAGGCGTCGGGGAACAGCGCCGTGTTCCTGGCCGAGGCGGCGGGACAGCCGGTCGGCTATCTCGCCGCCACCGGCGGCCGGCTGGCCCGCACCCGCGGGGTGGCGACGCTGGCCGCGGGGGTGCGGGCGGACTGGCGGGGCCGCGGCGTCGCCACCCGCCTGTTCGCCGCCGCCCACGCGTGGGCGGGCCGCGCCGGGCTGCACCGCCTGGAGCTGACGGTGGCCGCCGACAACGGGGGTGCGGCGGCGCTCTACCGGCGGCTCGGCTACGCCGACGAGGGCCGCCTGCACGGCTCGCTGCGCATCGCCGGCGCGGACCATGACGAGCTGCTGCTGGCCCGCCTGTCGGTGCCCGACGACGCGCCGCGGTGGGCGGCGGAGACCGTCGACCGTCCTCCCGCAGGTCCCGCCGGCGGGCGGGACGAAGAGGTTGCCGTGCGCCCGGCAGCGCCCGGCGATGCCGACGCCTATCTCGCCTTCGACCGCACGGTGCGCGGCGAAACCCACTGCCTGCTGCGCGACGCCGGGGAGTCGTTGCAGGACCCGGCGCACGCCCGCCGCTTCCTCGCGGGACAGGCGGCCAGCCGGCAGGCCTTCACCCTGGTGGCTCTGCTGGACGGCGCCGTCGTCGGCGCGGCGTCGGCCTGGGGCGGATCGCCGGCCCGCACCGCGCACGATTGGTCGCTCACCCTGGCGGTGACGCGCCGCCAATGGGGCCGCGGCGTGGGCTCCCGGCTGCTCGGCGCGGCGCTGGAGCGGCTTGCCGACCGGCCGCGGCTGTCGCTGTGGGTGCTCGGCCACAACGCGCGCGCCCTCGCGCTCTACGCCCGCCACGGCTTCGCCGTCGAGGCGACGGCCCGGTGCTACGCGCGGATCGACGGCCGCTACGCCGATCACGTGCTGATGGCGGTCCGGCACCGCTCCTGACGGGCCCGATCCCGCCCCGACGGTGCCGACGCGACGGCCTGCCGCCATGACTTGCATCATGAAAGCAAGTCGGCTATAGCGACTTTCATATTGCAAGTCACATCGGAACGGACGGGAGGGCGCCCGATGCAGCGAAAACGCCTCGACGGGATGGCCTGCCCCGTCGCCCGCAGCCTCGACCGCGTCGGCGAATGGTGGAGCATCCTGATCCTGCGCGACGCCCTGCGCGGGATGCGCCGCTTCGACGAGTTCCAGGCCAGTCTGGGGATCGCACCGAACATGCTGAGCCGGCGGCTGTCGGCGCTGGTCGAGAACGGGCTGCTCGAACGCCGCCCCTACAGCGCACGGCCGCCGCGCTTCGAGTACGTGCCGACCGCCGCGGGGCGCGATTTCCTGCCGGTCGTGGCGGCGCTGCTCGCCTGGGGGAACGCCCATTGGGCGCCGGAAGGACCGGCGGTGACATTGGTCGACGTCGAGACCGGCGCACCGGTCGACCCCGTGGTGGTGGATCGTCACACCCTGAAGCCGATCACCGCCGCCACCGTCCGGTCGGTGGTGACGGAACGGAGACAACGGGACGGGGCCGGCGGCACGGACGGCACCGGCGCATCCCCGGCGGACCGGGCGAGGAGGACGGATCGTGGATAGCACGCGAAGCGGACGGGGCGACGCGCCCGGGCTGCGGCGGGTCGTGGTGACCGGGATGGGGATGGTCAGCCCGCTGGGGCTGGGCGTCGAGCGGTCGTGGCGGCGGCTGATCGCCGGCGAGTCGGGCATCCGCACCGTCGCCGGCGTCGACGCCGGCGACCTGCCTTGCCGCATCGCCGCCCAGGTCCCCCAGGGGTCCGCGGCCGACGGCGGCTTCACGCCGGACGACTGGGTGCCGGCCAAGGAGCGCAAGAAGATGGGCCGCTTCATCGCCCTGGCGTTGGCGGCCGCGGCGGAGGCGCTGGACGACGCGCGCTGGCGCCCGGAGGCCGAGGAGGAGCGGCGGCGCACCGGGGTGATGATCGGCTCCGGCATCGGCGGGCTGGCGGAGATCGCCGAAGGGGCCGTGGAGCTTCACGAACGGGGCCCGCGCCGCATCTCCCCCTTCTTCATCCCGGCGAACCTGATCAACCTGGCGTCGGGGCACGTGTCGATCCGCCACGGCCTCAAGGGGCCCAACCACGGGATCGTCACGGCCTGCTCGACCGGCGCGCACGCCATCGGCGAGGCCGCGCGCAGCATCGCCCTCGGCACCGCCGAGGTGATGGTGGCGGGCGGCACCGAGGCCGCGGTGTGCCGCCTGAGCATCGCCGGCTTCTGCGCCAGCCGCGCCCTGTCCACCGGCTTCAACGACGATCCGGAGACGGCGTCGCGGCCGTGGGACCGCCGCCGCGACGGCTTCGTCATGGGCGAGGGCGCCGGCGTGCTGGTGCTCGAGGAGCGTGACCACGCGCTGCGGCGCGGCGCCGCGATCCATGCGGAGCTGCTGGGCTACGGCGCGTCCGGCGACGCCCACCACATCACGGCGCCGGCGGAGGACGGCGACGGCGCGTTCCGGGCGATGGAAGCCGCCCTGGCCATGGCCGGACTGGCGCCCGACGCGGTGGACTACGTCAACGCCCACGCCACCTCCACCCCGGCGGGCGACCCCGTGGAGATCGCCGCGGTCCGGCGGCTGTTCGGCGACCATGCCGCGAACGGCCTCTCCATGTCGTCGACCAAGTCGGCGGTCGGCCACCTTCTGGGCGCCGCCGGCAGCGTCGAGGCGATCTTCTCGATCCTGGCGCTGCGCCACCAGATCGCGCCGCCGACGCTGAACCTGGAGGACCCGTCGGCGGACTGCCGGGGCATCGACCTCGTCCCCCGCCGGGCCCGGCCGCGCCCGATCCGCACCGTCCTCTCGAACTCCTTCGGCTTCGGCGGCACCAACGCGGCGCTGGTCTTCGGCCCGCCGTGAGGCGGCGCCCGCCGGCCGACACACACGCCGCCCGATCGGACCGATCGGGCGGCGGCCGCATCACATCTCCGCCAGCCCCAGGCCCAGCCCGGTCTCGTAGGTCTGGGCGGTGCGCACCGGCTCGTCGCGCATGCGCTTGGGCGCGTCGGCGTCGCGGTTGCGGTTGTCGTCCACCTCGTCCGGCGTCTCCAGGGCGTTGAGGGCGAGGACCTGGTAGATCGACAGGGGGTTGGCCCCGAGGTTGCGGGTCGACCAGGTGGGGACCTGGGTGGTGAAACCGTCGGGCATGTCGCCGCGGCGCACCCGTTCGGTGGCGTTGGCGGCGGCCGAGACCAGCGGCCCGCCGGTCTCGTCGAACTTGGCGGCGAACCGGTCGTAGATCGCCTTCAGGGTCTTCGGCTCGCCGCTGGAGCGGTCGTAGAACACCGCCTTGTTGGCCGACGCCGCCTCCGGGAACAGCTCCGCCGCCTGGCGCATCGGCGCGTCCTTCATGGCGTTGAGGAACTTCGACGCCCCGGCCGAGCCCAGGAAATGGGCGAGGTAGAGCTCGGTCGAGCCGATTTTGCCGCCGACGTTGGCCTGCAGCGCCTCCATGTTGTCGCGGGTGAACTCCGCCGCCATCAGCGCCGAGATCTCCGGGTCGGTGCGCAGGTCGAGGATCTTGCGCCGCATCGCCGGGTCGGACACCACGGCGCGGCCGTCGCCGCGGGTCTGGATGGCGTCGACGTACTGGCCGAGACCGTGCTTGTCGCCATGCGCCTTCACCGTGTTGAGCCAGGTCTGGTCGATGAACTGGTAGAGCCCGGTGGCGCTGGAGCTGCCGGCCTTGGCGTCGGTGCGGTATCCGCTCTCGACGGCAGCTTTTTCCATGAGGTAGGCAAAATCGACACCGGTGCGCCGGCTGGCGTTGCGCACCGCCGCCTCGACGTCGGCGGGACCGCGCTGCGCCTGGGCGCGGTGGGCCAGGGTTTCGGCCTGGCGGGCAAGGGCGGCGACGGTCATGGCGGGGTCCTCGGTGAAGCGTCGCCCCCTACCAAGCAACCGGCGTGCCAAGCGAGGAGGCTCGCCAGCCGTCCCGCGACGCGGTATGGTGACGTGCACGTCAACCGGACGCCAGATCCGCTGCACCCTTCGACCGGGAGAGGACCCGCCGCCATGATTCCCTACACCGCCCCCGTCTCCGATCTGCGCTTCCTTCTGCACCACGTGGTGGGACTCGACCGGGTGGCGACGCTGCCCGGCTGCGACTCGGCCACGCCCGATCTGGTGGACGCCGTGCTGGAGGAGGCCGGCCGGTTCGCCGCCGGCGTGCTGGCGCCGCTCAACCCGGTGGGCGACCGCGACGGTTCGGTGCTGGAGAACGGGGTGGTGCGCACGCCCGAGGGCTGGGCGGCGGCCTACGCCCAATTCGTCGAGGCCGGCTGGAACTCCCTGCCCTTCGAGCCGGAGCACGGCGGCCAGGGCCTGCCGTGGACGGTGCAGTTCGCGGTGCAGGAGATGTGGCAGGGCGCCAACCTGTCCTTCGGCCTGTGCCCGCTGCTGACGCAAGGGGCGGTCGACCTGCTGAGCGAGCACGGCAGCGAGGAGCAGAAGGCGCTCTACCTGCCGCGGCTGGTGTCGGGCGAATGGACCGGGACCATGAACCTGACCGAGCCCCAGGCCGGCTCCGATCTCGCCGCCGTGCGCACCCGCGCCGTGCGCGCCGGCGACGGCAGCTACCGCATCACCGGCCAGAAGATCTTCATCACCTACGGCGACCACGACTTGGCGGAGAACATCGTCCACCTCGTGCTGGCCCGCCTGCCCGACGCCCCGGCCGGGGTCAAGGGGATCTCGCTGTTCGTGGTGCCGAAGGTGCTGGTCGAGGCCGACGGCAGCCTGGGCGCCCGCAACGACCTGCGCTGCGCCAGCCTGGAGCACAAGCTGGGCATCAAGGCCAGCCCGACCGCGGTCATGAGCTTCGGCGACGACGGAGGCGCCGTCGGCTATCTGGTCGGCGAGGAGAACCGCGGGCTGGAGTACATGTTCACCATGATGAACAACGCCCGCCTCGGCGTCGGCCTGCAGGGCGTGGCGATCGCCGAACGGGCCTACCAGCAGGCCCGCGACTACGCCCGCACCCGCGTCCAGTCCAAGGACCTGGCCGAGCCGAAGGGCGGGCCCGTCGCCATCATCCGCCACGCCGACGTGCGCCGCATGCTGCTGGAGATGCGCGCCAAGGCGGAAGCGTCCCGGGCCCTGGCGCTGTACGCCGGAACCCAGCTCGACGCGGCGCGGCGCGCCCCGGACGAGGCCGCGCGGGCGGCGGCGCAGGCGCGCATCGACCTCGTCACCCCCATCGTCAAGGCGTGGTCCACCGACCTCGGCGTCGAGGTCGCCTCGACCGGCGTGCAGGTGCACGGCGGCATGGGCTTCATCGAGGAGACCGGAGCGGCCCAGCACTACCGCGACGCCCGCATCCTGCCGATCTACGAGGGCACCAACGGCATCCAGGCCAACGACCTCGCTTTCCGCAAGGTGGGCCGCGACGGCGGGGCCGCGGCGCGCGCCTTCCTGGCCGAGATGGGCGAGACCGTCGACGTGCTGGAGCGCCTGCCCGGCGACGACGCCGCCGCCATCCGCAGCCATCTCGCCGACGCGCTCGACGCGCTGGACGAGGCGACGGCATGGATGGTGCGCACCCAGGCCGACGGCGACGCCGTGGCCGCCGCCGCGGCCGCCGCCGCGTACCTGCGCCTGTGGGGCACCGTCGCCGGCGGCTGGATGATGGCCCGCGCCGCCGCGGCGGCCCTCGACGCGCTCTCCCGTCCCGGCGCCGACCCCGGCTTCCTGGAGAGCAAGGTGGTCACCGCCCGCTTCTACGCCGAGCAGGTGCTGCCCCAGGCGCGCGGCCTGCTGACGCCGATCCGCTCGGCACGGCACACGGTGATGGCGCTGGAGGAAGACCGGTTCTGACGGCACCGGCCACGGCCGGTGGTGGGGAAGGCGGTTTCACCGGAACGCCCGCCCGTCTACGCTACGGACATCGGGCGGGCGGTGCCGTCATCGACTTCGGGAGGCCCATCATGGGCAACAACATCGACCTCCGGACGATCGTCGTGCGTGATCCCCAGATCATGGGCGGCGTGCCGTGTTTCCGCGGCACGCGCATTCCCGTTGCCACCCCTTCGAGAATCTCTCGGACGGCCTCAGCCTCGACGAGATCCTCGAGCAGTGGCCGACCTTGAATCGCAGCGACGTGCAGGCGGTCCTCGGCGCCGCTCGACATTTCGTCGAACGAACGGCCGCATGACCCGGCGGGTGCTCATCGACGAGAAGTCCCTGACGGCCGCACGTCCGTCCACGCAGTGCCTCACCCCGGTCCGCGCACCGTGCGCCACAGGCACATCGCGGCGTAGTAGACCGAGGTCGCCAGCCAGATGGCGAAGGCGACGGGCGAACGGTCGGGGAAGTCGACCACCAGCCAGGCGCTGGTCACCAGCCAGGCGGTGATGACGACGATGTTGAGGGTCATCAGCGTGCGCACCCGGAACGGGTGCAGGAACTTCACCGTGGTGAAGGTCAGCAGGCCCAGCACGACGATGACCGCGACGTTGATCCAGGGGTCGAGGTCGAGCAGCCAGAGGTACAGCGCCACCACGTTCCAGATCGCCGGGAAGCCGACGAAATAGTTGTCGGCGCTCTTCATGCCGGTGTTGGCGAAGCAGTAGAGGGCGGTCAGCAGGATCCAGCCGGCGCCGGCGATGCCGACGTGGGGCGGCAGCAGGCCGAACCAGTAGAGGAACAGCGCCGGCACGACCACGTAGGTCATGTAGTCGATCACCAGATCGAGCGCCGAGCCGTCGATGGCCGGCAGCACGTCCTTGACCCGGGCGCGGCGGGCGAAGGTGCCGTCGACCCCGTCGACCACCAGGGCGATGCCCAGCCATAGGAAGACCATGGCCGGTTGGCCGTCGAAGATCGCCAGCAGCGCCAGGAGCCCCAGCACCACGCCGCTGCCGGTGAAGACGTGGACCGCCCAGGCCGACAACCGGTGAGCCATCCCGTACCCGGCGCTCTCGCTCTCCATGTCCATTGCCACGCGGTCGCTTTCCATCTGATCCGTTCCGAGGTGCTTCGGTAAGGTGTAGCAGGCTGCGCGGCCGGCGGGAACAGGTGGAACCGCATCGTCGCCACCGTGTCGGCGAAAGGGATCGCCCGAACGGAGCTTCACGAGGGGAGCGCACGCCGCGAGCGACGACGAGCGCACCATCGATCGCGACGACCTGCCGCAGCCGGAGCCGTCGCAGGGCAACAGTTCGCCGACCGGAACCGGCACGCACGCCGGGCGGCGCCGCGCGGCGGCCGCCGCGACCGCCGACGCCAAGGTCAGGGAATCCGCCGCCCGGACCGCGCACTACGGCAGGGACGACACCGGCACGCAGGCTCCTACTCCGCCGCCCGCACCGGGCGGGCCGACGGCCGGACGAAGGCGGGGTGGCCATGCAGCGCCTCGGGCAGCGGGCCGCCGGTCGCCCAGTCCAGCAGTTCGACCGTGTGCACCACGGGGATGCCGGTGCCGGTGGCGATCTGGGTGATGCAGCCGAGGTTGCCGGCCGCCACCACGTCGGGGGCGACGCTCTCGATGTTGCGGACCTTGCGGTCGCGCAGCTCGCCCGCCAGGTCGGGCTGCAGCATGTTGTAGGTGCCGGCGGAGCCGCAGCAGAGATGGGCCTCGGGGATCTCGCGCACCGTGAAGCCGGCGCTGCGCAGCAAGTCGCGCGGCGGCGCCTTGATCTTCTGGCCGTGCTGCATCGAACAGGCGGAGTGGTAGGCGACCGCCTGCCCCGTCGCCGTCGCCGGCGGCCGGAGGCCGAGGTCGGCCATGACCTCCGTCACGTCCCTGGCCAGCGCCGCGACCCGCGCCGCCTTGGGCTCCCACACGGGATCGCCGGCGAAGAGATGGGCGTAGTCCTTGACCGTGGTGCCGCAGCCCGACGCGTTGATGACGATGGCGTCGAGCCCGGCCCCGTCCATCTCGGCCAGCCAGGCGTCGATGGTCCGCTTGGCGCTGGCGTGGGCGAGGTCGGTCTTGCCCATGTGGTGGGTCAGCGCGCCGCAGCAGTCCGCCCCCTTGGCGACCACCACCTCGACCCCGTGACGGGTCAGCAGGCGCACGGTCGCCTCGTTGATGGACGGCGCCAGCACCTGCTGGGCGCAGCCCGCCAGCATGGCGACGCGTCTGACCCGCGGGCCCGCCGCCGGATGGGTCTGCGGCCGGTCGACCGGGCTGGGTCCCGGGACCCCGCCCTTGGGCAGCAGCGCCAGCATGGCGCGCAGGCGCCGCGGCATCAGCCCGGCGAAGGGCCGCGCCGCCGCCGCGCCGAGGAGGGCGAGCCGGAACAGCCGCGGGTTCGGCAGCAGGCGGGCCAGCAGCGCGCGGAGGCCGCGGTCCAGCGGCGGCCGGGTGTAGGTCCGCTCGATCCGGGTGCGGGCATGGTCCACCAGGTGCATGTAGTCGACCCCCGACGGGCAGGTCGTCATGCAGGACAGGCAGGAGAGGCAGCGGTCCAGGTGCTTCACCGTCGCGTCCGACGGGGTGCCGCCCTTCTCCAGCATCGCCTTGATCTGGTAGATGCGGCCGCGCGGGCTGTCGAGCTCGTCGCCGAGCGTCACGTAGGTCGGGCAGGTCGCCGTGCAGAAGCCGCAATGGACGCACTTGCGCAGGATGCGCTCCGCCTCCTGGATGTCGGCCTTGGCGAGCTGGTCGAGGGAAAAGCTGGTCTGCATGGGCTCCGGACCTCAGACCCCGGCGTAGAGACGGCCGGGATTCAGGACGCGACGGGGATCGAAGCTCTCCTTGACCCGCGCGGCCAGCGCGGCGAGGGGAGCCGGTTGCGGCTGGAAGACGTCGACCGCGGCGCGCACCGCGTCGGGCGCGCGCACCAGGGTGGCGTGCCCGCCACTCGGCACCAGGGCGGCGCGGATCGCCGCGGGATCGGCCGAGGGCGCCACCGCCAGCCAGATCAGGCCGCCGCCCCAGTCCATGTAGAAGCGGCCGTCGCCCAGGCGCAGCAGGATGTCCTCGATCACCCCGGGCCCGGCGGCGGGCGGCACCGACAACTTCCAGACGTGGTGGTCGGCCGGCCCGGCCAGCGGGGCGACGTCGCGGATCTCGCGCCACAGCGCCAGGGACTCCTCGCGCTCCAGCACCGCATCGGCGCCCAGCTCCGCCGTCAGCGCGGCGAGGCGGGCGGCGACCGAGGGGCCGAAGCCTTCCAGCCGGACCGCCGTGGCGGCGGCGCGCAGGCAGGCGACGGTCGCCACGCCGGAACGCTCGGCCACCGCCTCCGGCAGATGGGCGGCGCCGGTGACGTCGTGCGGGCTCTGCAGGGCCCGGGTCAGCGCCTGCACCGCGGCCTGCTCGTCGCGGCCGGCCAGCAGCAGGGTGCGGGTGTCCTCGGGCGCCGGCAGCACCTTCACCGTCACCTCGGTCAGCGCCGTCAGCGTGCCCATGGAGCCGGCCATCAGCTTCGGCAGGTCGTAGCCGGTGACGTTCTTCACCACCTTGGCGCCGCCCTTGTAGATCTCGCCGCGCCCCGACACGCCCTCCAGCCCCAGCAGGTGGTCGCGCGCCGAGCCGGCGGCGATGCGCCGCGGCCCCGCCAGGCCGCCGGCCAGCACGCCGCCGAGCGTGCCGCCGCCGGCCGGCAGGCCGAACAGCGGCCCGAGGTCCGGCGGCTCGAAGGCGAGGTGCTGGCGCCGCTCGGCCAGGAGCGGCAGCAGCTCGGCCATCGGCGTGCCGGCCTTGACGGTGAGGATCAGCTCCTCCGGCTCGTAGGCGACGACGCCGGCGAGCGCCGAGAGGTCCAGCGCGTGCGCCGCCTGCACCGGGCGGCCGAGGCCGCGCTTGGTGCCGCGGCCCCGCACCTCCAGCGGCTCCTCGTTGGCGAGCGCCCAGCGGACGGCGTCGACGAGCTGCGCCGGGGTGTCGGGACGAAGGGTGGTGATCGCCAGGACGTCGGCAGGCATGGGAGGGCGGCCCTCAGAAACGGGGAATGTCGGGAAACGGCAGCTGGCCGCCGGCGACGTGCAGGCGCCCCAGCTCGGCGCAGCGGTGCAGCTCCGGGAACACCTTGCCGGGGTTGAGCAGCCCGTCGGGGTCGAAGGCGCACTTCAGGCGCTGCTGCTGCTTCAGGTCGGTCTCGGAGAACTGGCGGCCCATGAGGTCCCGCTTCTCCACGCCGACCCCGTGCTCGCCGGTGAGCACCCCGCCGACCTCGACGCACAAGGTCAGGATGTCGGCGCCGAAGTCCTCCGCCGCCTGCAGCTCGCCGGGCTGGTTGGCGTCGAAGAGGATCAGCGGGTGCAGGTTGCCGTCGCCGGCGTGGAAGACGTTGGCGACGCGCAGCCCGTGCTTGCGCGACATCTCCTGCATGCGGTGCAGCACCAACGGCAGCGCCTTGCGCGGGATGGTGCCGTCCATGCAGAGATAGTCGGGGCTGATCCGGCCGACCGCCGGGAAGGCGGCCTTGCGGCCGGCCCAGAAGCTCAGCCGCTCCTCCTCCGAGGAGGAGACGCGCAGGGTGACCGAGCCCTTGGCACGGGCGATCGCGCTGACCCGCTCGATCAGGTGGTCGACCTCGGCCTCCGGCCCGTCCAGCTCGACGATCAGCAGCGCCTCGACGTCGAGGGGGTAGCCGGCGTGGACGAAGTCCTCCGCCGCCTTGATGGCCGGACGGTCCATCATCTCCATGCCGCCGGGAATGATGCCGGCGGCGATGATGGCGGCGACGCAGTCGCCCGCACTCTCGTTGGAGGGGAAGCCGATCAGCACGGCCCGCGCGATGGCGGGCTTGCGCAGGATGCGCACCGTCACCTCGGTGACGACGCCGAGCAGCCCTTCCGACCCGGTGACGACGCCCAGCAGGTCGTAGCCGCCGGCGTCCAGGTGCTTGCCGCCGAGGCGCAGCACGGTGCCGTCCATCAGCACCATCTCGACGCCCAGCAGGTTGTTGGTGGTCAGCCCGTACTTCAGGCAGTGGACGCCGCCGGAGTTCTCGGCGACGTTGCCGCCGATGGTGCAGGCGATCTGGCTGGAGGGATCGGGGGCGTAGTAGAAGCCGCGCTCGGCCACCGCGTTGGAGATGCCGAGGTTGGTGACGCCGGGCTGCACGACGGCGCAGCGGTTGTCGTAGTCGACCTCCAGCACGCGGTTGAACTTGCCCATGCCGAGCAGCACGCCGTCGGCGAGCGGCAGGGCGCCGCCCGACAGGCCGGTGCCGGCGCCGCGCGGCACCACCTTGACGCCCATCTCCCGGCAGGCCTTGAGGACCCGGCTCACCTGGTCGGTCGTCGAGGGCAGCACCACCAC
Organism: Azospirillum sp. ST 5-10; assembly: GCF_051225715.1. Lineage (NCBI taxonomy): Bacteria > Pseudomonadati > Pseudomonadota > Alphaproteobacteria > Rhodospirillales > Azospirillaceae > Azospirillum > Azospirillum sp. ST 5-10. The sequence continues at coordinate 88,246 of NZ_JBPJSP010000018.1, read as the reverse complement.
CAGCGGCGGCTGGCGGTAGGCCATGAGCCCGTCGCACTCGTAGGCGCGCAGTTCCTCCTCGTCGACGATCACCCCCTCGCCCGGCACGATGGTGCGCAGGCGCTCGACGATCGCGCGGCGGTTGGCGATCACGCCGCGGTCCGGTTCGGGCATCCTCATGCCGGCTGTGTCCTCCTCGGCCGTCGCCCGTCGCTGACGATGCGGGCGTTCCGGAACAAGTGGTATCACCACTTATCCGCCGGCACAAGGAGGTGGGACGGCGGCCGGGGATCGGCGCCGCACCGCGGGACGGCCGGCGCCGACGCGCCGGCGCCCTACTCCGGTTTTTCGAACGCCACGGTGATGGCGAGGTCCACCTGGTCGGCGACCGCCGGCAGGGCGAAGGCGATGCCGAACGCGCTGCGCCGGATCGAGGTGGTCGCCTCGAACCCGGCGGTCAGGGTTTTGTGCATGGGGTTCATGCCGGCGCCGACGAAACGGGCGTCCAGCTCCACCGGCCGGGTCACGCCGCGCAGGGTGAGGTCGCCGGCGATGCGGGCGCGCGTCCCGTCGACCGTCACGGAGGTGGACCGGAACGTCGCGGTGGGGTGGTTCGCCACGTCGAAGAAGTCGGCGGTCTTGAGATGATCGGTCAGTTCCGGGCTGGTGGTCACCACCTCCGCCAGCGGGATCTCGATGGCGACGCTCGCCGATTCGGGCCGGGCCGGGTCGAGGGTCAGGGTGCCGGTGCTGCCGCCGATCAGCCCGTGGTAGACGTTGAAGCCGAGGTGGTTCACCGCGAACGCCACCTGGGTGTGGCCGGGGTCGACGGTGTAGGTGGCGGCGACGACCCGCGACGGCTCGGGCTGCCCGGGAATCTGCGGCGGCGCGGTCTGCGCGGCGGCGGGCGAAACGGCCAGGAACAGGCAAAGGCCCAGGGCGAACGGCTTCATGGACGACCTCCGAAAGACCTCATCCCGCCGCCGATCATACGCGAACCCGGCTTCGCCGTCCTCCTCCGCAGCCGGCGAGGCGTCGCCGATGCGATGGCGCAAAACGACGAGCCGCGCCGGAGGTCCGGCGCGGCTCGTCGTTTTCGCATCGCGTGCAGACGCGGCCGGCGGAACCGGCCGCCCGCCCGGTGTCAGCCCTGGCGGGCCTTGAAGCGCGGGTTCTGCTTGTTGATGACGTAGACGCGGCCCTTGCGGCGGATCACGCGGCAGGCCTTGTGGCGCGTCTTCATCGACTTCAGCGAGTTGACGATCTTCATGACTGGTCTTCCTGGTGCGGTCGGCGGCTAGGTACAGGGCGCGCACCATAGTGCGGCGCCCATGGAGTGTCAACCGGCAGAGCGCCGGCGAACGCGGCGCCGACCCGCCCGCTTCCGCCCCCTACTCCGCCGGCTTGAGGGCATAGAAGCGGTAGCAGCGCAAGCCGGCCTCGAGGGCGGCGACGCGGCGCGCCCACAGCTCGATCTCGTCGACCACCGACACCTTGGTCTCGTGGGTCAGCGCGTACTGTTCGAGATAGTGGGCGAAGGATTGGATCGCCACCAGGATCAGGTGGCGATGGGTGTCGGTCATGTCCTCGGCGATGCGCAGGTCGAGGTTGCGCTGGGCGAAGGCGTTCTGCATGCGCTCCAGCGACCACAGGTTGGGCTCCAGCGGCTCCTTGTCGGTCCACGCCTCGATGACGCCGCGCTTGGCGTCCGGCGCCAGGATGTAGTCGGTCAGCAGCAGGTGGCCGCGCGGCTTCAGCGCCACCTCGATGCCGTCGAACAGCTGGTCCTTGTCGCGGACCGCGAACATCCCCTCCTTGTAGAGGATGGCGTCGACCCGCTTGGAATAGCTGAAGCGCTCGGGATCGTAGGCCTCGATGGGGGCCTTCTTCTCCAGCCCCTCCTTGAAGGAGCGCTGCATCCCCTCCTTGGCCAGCAGTGGCGAGCTTTCCAGGCCGGTGACCCAGCAGCCGTACTTGGCCGCCATCGCCCGGCTGGTGCCGCCCAGGCCGGCCGACAGGTCGAGCACGCTCATCGCCGGGTTGAGCCCCATCGGCTTGACCAGATAGGGCACGTGGTCATTGCCGCCGGGGGTAACGAACCCGGATCCCCACAGCCGCTCGGCCACCTCCATCCGGGTGGCGGACCACAGCGGCTTCCCCCAGCGGTTCATGCCGACGGCGGCCTTCGCCGGCACCGGCGCCGCGCCCTCCTGGCGATCCTCGGAGTCGTCCTTGCGCTTGAGCGCGGACAGGTCGTACCCCTCCCACCAGGCGTAGAGCCGCGTCCGGAGGCTCAATCCTTCCGGTTCGCCGGAGCTGTTCCTGTCGTTCGCAGCCATAGGCACCCGCTCGTGCGCCGTCGCCCCTCTTTTAGGGTAATCTCTTCGCTCGGAGCGGAACAGAGGCTAATTGTTATCCTGTAGGCGGAGCTTCTCCGTCTCGGCCACCACCGTCCCGTCGGCGCGGAACACGGCCGCGCAGGCCGCCGGCAGCTTCGGCGCCGGCGTCACCGCCTTGTCCGGCGGGATCGGCCGCAGCGGTTCGATCCGCTCCAGCCACCAGGCGAGGTCGTCGCCGCAGCCGTCGCCGTCCGGCAGCGCCTTCTGCGGCACGCAGTGCGGGCTGCCCGGCGGGCAGGACAGGCGGACGTGCATGTGCCCGTCGTGGCCGTACCACGGCCGCACCTTGCGCAGCCAGGCGCGGTCCGGCCAGTCGCGCCGGCACAGCTCGCGCTTGATGACGGGGTTGACGAAGATGCGCTCGACCCGCCGGTCGCGCGCCGCCAGCCGCACCATCTCCGCCTGACGGTCGGACCAGGCCGGCGTCACCCGCTTGCGGTCGTAGTCGACGTAGTTGATCTCGGCCAGCGACTCGCGGGCCTTGCGCGCCAGGGACGGCAGGTCGAGGCGCAGCCAGACGTCGGCGTCGAGGCCGCTCTGGTGGCTGGCGTGGCCGGCCCGCATCGGCCCGCCCCGCGGCTGTGCCATGTCGCCGATCAGGGCGGTGCCCAGCCCCGCGGCCGCCACCCCGCCACCGAAATCCCTGAGGAAGGAGACCAGCTCGGGATGGCCGTAGTAGCGCCGCCGGCTCATGCGGATGACCTGATAGCCGGGGCCCTCGCCGCTCAGCGCCACGCCGCCGGACAGGCACCCCGCGGCATAACCGCCGATGGCCTGGGCGACGCCGCGGCTCGGCTTGGCGATCCCGCTCCAGGCGACGGGCTGCGGCTGCCCGTGCGCCGCCCCTTCCCGGCCCCCCGCCGCGGCGGCCCCCGTCGCCGCCACGACCGTACCGACGAGCGCTATCGCCCATGCCAGCATCCGGCGCATCGCATTCCCCCCTGCAATGGCAGCCCCCATTTAGCGCCGGCGGTCCTTAATGAAAGGTTGTGCCCGGCTCAATCCAGGGTCTGGCGGTAGCGTTTCAGGGCGACCACCATGGCCGCCGCCATGAAGGCGGCCAGCGCGAGCACCTCGCCGGCGATCTCCGACCAGCCGTTGCCCTTCAGCAGGATGCCGCGGACGATGCGCAGGAAGTGGGTGAGCGGCAGCACCTCGCCCAAGGTCTGCGCCCAGCCCGGCATGCCGCGGAAGGGAAACATGAAGCCCGACAGGAGCATCGACGGCAGAAAGAAGAAGAACGACATCTGCATCGCCTGGAGCTGGTTTTTGGCGATGGTCGAGAAGGTGAAGCCCACCGCCAGGTTGGCGGCGATGAACAGCACCATGACCGCCGACAGCAGCGCGAGGCTGCCGACGATGGGGACGTCGAACAGCAGGCGCGCCGCCAGCACGATGATGACGACCTGGAGATAGCCGACGACGATGAAGGGGACGATCTTGCCCAGCATCACCTCGAACGGGCGCACCGGCATCGCCAGCAGGTTCTCCATGGTGCCGCGCTCGCGCTCGCGGGTCACCGCCAGGGACGTCATGATCACCATGGTCATGGTGAGGATCGTCCCCATCAGGCCGGGAACGACGTTGTACTGGGTGATGCCTTCCGGGTTGTAGCGGCGGTGCACCCGCAGCTCGATGGGGTCGGCCGAGGCGCGCAGATGGGACAGCGGCCCCGTCAGGTCGGGGGTGAGGGACTGGCGGGCGATCACGCTCAGCGCGGCGAGCGCGTTGGAGGTGGCGGCGGGGTCGGTGGCGTCGGCCTCGACCAGCAGGACCGGCCGGTCGCCGCGCTGCAGGTCGCGGGCGAACCCGGCGGGCACGGTGACGGCGAACTGCACCGTCCCCTCGCGCAGCAGCGTGTCGATCTCGGCGGGCGACGCGGCCCGGTGCCCGATCGCGAAGTAGCCGGAATTCTCCAGGGCCGCCACCAGGGTGCGGGCGAACGGGCTGTCGTCGGCCGCCAGCACGGCGGTGGGCAGGGCCTTGGGGTCGGAGTTGATGGCGAAGCCGAACAGGACGAGCTGCATGACCGGAACGCCGACCATCATGGCGAAGGTCAGGCGGTCGCGGCGCATCTGGATGAACTCCTTCACCATCACCGCGACGAAGCGGGCGACCGAGAACCGCCCGCGCAACGGATTGTCCATGGTCCGTCCCCCTCCACCCGTCCGTGGCCGCCATGGTAGCGCGGACCGGATGCGCGCGCCCCATGGTTTCGGGTAGCATGGCCGTCCGGCCACCCGCGCCAAGGAGGCGCCACCCGCGATGAACGACACCGACGCCCTGCTGGCCCTCAACCAAGCCTTCTACCGCGCCTTCTACGAGCGCAACTTCGCGGCGATGGACGCCCTGTGGGCGCGGCGGTCGCCGGTGGCCTGCCTGCATCCGGGCTGGATGCCGCTGTGCGGCCGCGAGGCGGTGATGCAGAGCTGGAAGGACCTGATGACCGCCCCGGTGGCGACGATGATCCGGGCGCGCCATCCCAGCGTGCACCTCTACGCCGACACCGGCCTGGTGCTCTGCGAGGAGGTGCTGTCGGAGGCCGTGCTGATGGCCTCCAACCTGTTCGTGCGCGAGGACGGGGAGTGGCGGCTGGCGCACCACCATTCCGGTCCGGTGGCTCCGCAGGCGCGGGTCGAGCGGCCGTCCCGCGGCGGCGACGAGGCGCCGCCGCGCCGGCTGCACTGACGGCGGGCGGGAGCAGCCCGCCGCCAACCGTTCCGCCTCCGAAAGGACAGGGCCTAGACGCGCTCGACGATGGCCGAGATCCCCTGTCCGCCGCCGATGCACATGGTGACCAGCCCGAAGCGGCCGCCGGTGCGATGCAGCTCGTGGACCGCCTTGACGGTGTTGATGGCGCCGGTGGCGCCGACGGGGTGGCCGATGGAGATGCCGCTGCCGTTCGGATTGACCGTTTCGGGATCGAAATCGAGCTCCTGGGCGACGGCGCACGCCTGCGCGGCGAAGGCCTCGTTCGCCTCGATGACGGCCATGTCGGCGACGCCGAGACCCGCCCGTTTCATGACCGAAACGGTGGCCGGCACCGGCCCGATGCCCATGTAGGCGGGATCCACGCCGGCGTGGGCGTAGGCGACGAGCCGTGCCAGCGGGGTCAGCCCGTGGCGCCGGACGGCATCGCCCGTGGCGAGCACGACGGCGGCGGCGCCGTCGTTCATTCCGGATGCGTTCCCGGCCGTCACGGAACCGCCTTCCTTGAAGACGGGGGACAGCTTGCGGAAGTCCTCGATGGCGGCGTCGGCGCGCACGTGCTCGTCGCGCTCGAACGCGACCGCCTGGCGCTTCTGTCGGACCGTCACCGGAACGATCTGCCCCGCGAAGCGGTCCTCCGCCCAGGCCCGCGCCGCCCGGCGGTGGCTTTCGAGGGCGTAGGCGTCCTGCCGCTCGCGGGTGATGCCGTAGCGCTCCGCGACGTTCTCCGCCGTGACCCCCATCAGGATGCGGTGGAACGGGTCGGTGAGCACGCCGTGCAGCACGTCGACCAGGGCGGTGTCGCCGAAGCGCGCGCCCCAGCGGGTGGCCGGCGACTGGAACGGCACGCGGCTCATGCTCTCGGCGCCGCCGGCCACGGCGATCTCGGCGTCGCCCAGCGCCAGCATCTGCGCCGCCGACACGATCGCCTGGAGGCCGGAGCCGCAGAGCCGGTTCACCGTCAACGCCGGCGTCTCCTGCGGCAGGCCGGCGTCCAGGCCGACGACCCGCGCCAGATAGGCGTCGCGCGGCTCCGTCGGCACGACCTGCCCGAACACCACATGGCCCACCGCCTGCGGATCGACGCCGCTGCGGGCGACCGCCTCGCGGGCGACCGTGCTGCCGAGGACGGCGGGCGGAACGTCGCGCAACGAGCCGCCGAAGCCGCCCACGGCGGTCCTGAGGGCGGCGACAATGAAGACTTCCTGCATGGTGCACCTCTCGCTGGGATCAGCGACGCTGTCGGGTGGATGGGGCCGGGTGGATGGGGCCGGTCGGACCGAACGCGCCCATCATTCATTGAGCGCGGCGAAATTGCCACCACCCGTCGCGAGGCGGACGAGCAGCGGCGACGGCTCCCAGGCCCAGCCCTGGTAGCCGCGGGCGAACCCCTCGATGCGCGCGAGCACGGCCGCCAGCCCGAAACGGTCGGCGTGGACCATCGGGCCGCCGCGGAAGCGGGGGAAGCCGTAGCCGTTGAGATAGACGACGTCGATGTCGAGCGGCCGCGCGGCGATCCCTTCGTCGAGGATGCGCGCCCCTTCGTTGACCATGGCGAAGAGGCAGCGCGCCACGATCTCCTCGTCGGCGATGGCGCGCCGCGTCACGCCCAGCGCCGCCGAATGGGCGAGCACCAGGGCATCGACCTCGGGGTCCGGGTCGCCCCTCCGGTTGCCGTCGCCGTAGAGGTAGTAGCCCGCCCCGCTCTTCTGGCCGAAGCGGCCGCGCTCGCACAGGAGGTCGGGAAGCCGCGAATAGGGCCGGTCCGGCCGTTCCACCGCGCGGCGCTTGCGGATGGTCCAGCCGATGTCCTGGCCGGCGAGGTCCATGACGCGCAGCGGGCCCATGGCGAACCCCCAGCGTTCCATGGCGCCGTCGATCTGGGCGGGAAGCGCCCCTTCCTCGAGAAGGAAATAGGCCTGCCGGAGGTATTCCTCGAAGATGCGGTTGCCGATGAAGCCGTCGCAGACGCCGGACACGACGCCGGTCTTGCCGATCGCGCGCGCGAACGCGAGGGCGTCGGCGACGACCTGCGGATCGCTGCGCGGCCCGCGCACGATCTCCAGCAGCTTCATGACGTTGGCCGGGCTGAAGAAGTGCAGGCCGACGACCCGCTCCGGCCGGCCGGTGGCGTCGGCGATCGCGTCGACGTCGAGCGTCGAGGTGTTGGTGGCGAGCACGGCGTCGGCACCGGCGATGCGGTCGATGCGGCGGAAGATCCCGCGCTTGACCTCCAGGTCCTCGAACGCCGCCTCGATGAACAGGTCGGCGCCCGCCGCCGCGTCGAGTCCGTCGGCGAGGGTCAGGCGGGCACGCCGCGCCGCGGCGTCCTCGGCGCTGCACCGGCCCTTGGCCACGGCCACGGCGATGGCGCGCTCGACGGCGGCCGCGCCGTGGGACAGGGCGTCGGCGCTGCGGTCGGTGAGGATCACCGGGAGACCGGCGTCCAGCAGGGCGGTGGCGATCCCCGCGCCCATGGTCCCGGCTCCGATCACGGCCACACGCGACCAGCGCCCGGCCGGCCGCGGCGCCGGCAGGCCCGGGACCGCGGCGGCCTTGCGCTCGGCCAGGAAGGCGTGGCGCAGCCCGCGCGCCTCCTCCGACACCATCAGGCGATCGAAGGCCCGGTGCTCGAACGCCAGGCCCTCGGCGAAGGGCAGGCGGCACGCCGCCTCGACGCAGTCGACGATGGCGCCGGGCGCGTCTCCCAGGCCGCGCCGCCGCGCCGCCGCCGAACGGGCGGCCTCGAGGTCGGGCAGCGGTCCGGCCGCCAGCCCGCTCGCCCGGCGCGGCGGGGCGCCCCGCCCGGCGAGTTCCGCCGCCAGCGCCGCCGCCTCGGCGAGGAGGTCCGCCGGCGCCACCCGGTCGACCAGGCCGAGCCGCAGGGCCTCCGCGGCGGGCACCGTGCGGCCCGACAGCATCAGGTCGAGGGCGGCCGCGGGGTCGACCAGCCGGGCGAGGCGCTGCGTCCCGCCGGCCCCCGGCAGCAGGCCGAGCGTCACCTCGGGAAACGCCAGTCGGGCGGACTCCGCGCAGACCCGCGCGTGGCAGGCGAGCGCCAGCTCGAGGCCGCCGCCGAAGGCCACGCCGTGCAGGGCGGCGACGACCGGCGTGTCGAGCGTGTCGAGCAGCGCCGTCAGCCGCCGGATCGGCGCGACGTCGGCCTGCGGGTCGTCGCCGAAGTCGGCGATGTCGGCGCCGGCGGAAAAGCACCGCCCGTGCCCGCCGACGACGATGGCGGCCACCGCGGCGTCCGCGGCGCAGGCGCGCAGCGACGCGGCCAGCGCGTCGACGAAACCCGACCGGCACGACAGCGCATTGACCGGCGGGTTGTCCAGCAACAGGACGGCGACGCCGTCGCGATCGGCGCGATGGATGCTCACCACGGTTGCGTCCTCACTGCGTTCGTCTCCGGAACCAGCCGGTCGGTGTCGGCGCCGAGGCGCGGCGCCGGCGGCAGGGCGATGGCGCCGCCGCCGTCCCAGCGGAAGGCCGGCCCGAAGGCCAGGGGTTCCCCGGCGATGCCGATGCCGGGCGTGCGGCGGTAGACCTGCGACAGGTAGTCGTGCAGGTCGCGCACCCGCGACGCCGGCACGCCGTCCTCGTTGAGCATCCGTTCCAGGGGCTCGGCCTCGGCGGACGCGAAGGCGTCGCCGAGCGCCGCCCGCAGCTCCGGCGTCGCCAGGTCGGTCAGGAACCCGTCGGCGGCCATCTCGGCCGGAACGTGCGGCGGTGCCGCGAGCTCCGGCCGCCCGAGCCGCCGGCACAGCGCGGTGAACTGCCCCTTGGTGTTGGCGGCGACGGAGATGTACCCGTCGGACGTCGCGAAGGTGTCGGCGCCCGGGCTGCCGACGAAGCCGCGGTTGCCGACCCGCCGGGGCGGCGTGCCGGCGGCCAGGGCGGCGGCGGCCGGCCCGGACATCAGGGCGAGCGCGGAATCGACCATCGAGACGTCCAGGGTGAGCGGTGCCGTGTCGCCGCGCAGGCGGCGGATCACCGCCGCCAGGATCGCCTCGGCGGCGCTGAGGCCGGTGGCGATGTCGATGACGGGAAAGCCGACCTTCGTCGGCGCCGTCGCCGACGGGTCGCCCTGCAGCGCCATCATGCCGGTCGCCGCCTGGATAACGTGGTCGTAGGCGCCGCGGCCGCTGTTGGGACCGCTCTGGCCCCAGCCGGAGATCGAGCAGTAGATGATGCCCGGCCGCACGGCGCGGATGTCCTCCGGTCCGAGGCCGAGACGCCGCGCCGCGCCGGGGCGGAAGTTCTCGACGAAGATGTCGGCCTCCCGGGCCAGCCCCAGCAGGGCCTCGCGTCCGGCGGCGCTGGCGAGGTCCAGCACGACCGACCGCTTGCCGGCGTTGAGGGCGCGGAAGCCGGGGGAGAGGCCGTCCAGCTCGGGCCGCACGGCCAGTTCGCGCATCGGGTCGCCGGTGCCCGGCCGCTCCACCTTGATCACCTCGGCGCCGAGGCAGCGCAGGTGGTGCGTCGCGCAGGGGCCGGCGAGAACATGGGTCAGGTCGAGCACGCGGAAGCCTTCGAGCGGCTGCATGTCCGTTCTCCTCGTTAGATGCGCCGGAAGGCTCGCGATACGGGAAGGAAGATGACGAGGGTGATGGCCAGCAGCACGATGGTGAGCGCCGCCGCCTCGCCCGTGCGCGTCTCCGACCAGAGCTGGAAGATCAGCACGGGGAGCGTCATCGAGCGGGTCGAGCCGCCGCCCAGGAACAGCGGCGTGTTCAAGTCGCGCAGCGCCGACAGGACGACCAGGGTGAAGGTGGCGAGCAGCACCGGCCGCAGCAGCGGCAGCGTCACCGTGGTGGTGACCCGGGCCCGGCCGGCGCCGCAGACGCTCGCCGCCTCCTCCAGCGCGCGGTCGATCTGGCCGAAGCCGTCGCCGATGTTGCGGGTGGCGATCGGCAGCGAGCGCGCGGCCTGGGTCATGGCGATCAGCAGCAGCCCGCCGTAGAGCCCCGCCGCGGAGCCGATCCACGCCCACATCACGGCGGTGAGGAAGGCGACGGAGGGCACCAGCACGGTGTACATCGCCGCACCCTGCAGCAGGGCCCGTCCCGGCAGCGTGGTGCGGCGCACGAAATAGCAGACCAGGGTCGCCACCAGGAGGACGATGGTCACCTCCATCGCCGCGATCTTCAGGCTGTTGCCGGTGATCTGCCAGAACGCGAAGTACTCGAAGATCACGTAGTGGAAATTGGCGAAGGACAGGTCGGCGAGGCTGAAGGCGCCGAACGAGCGGGCGTTCAGCGACATCCACAGGATGACGACGTAGGGGCCCGCCACCGAGAGCACCGTCACCAGCACGACGAAGAGGCCGCCCGCCGGCCGCCAGCGGCCGAGCGGCATGGCGGCGGCCCGCGCCCCCTTGCCCGCCACGACGGCGAAGCTGCGCCCGCGCCGGCGCCGGGTCAGCCGCACCAGCAGGCCGACGGCCAGCGCGGTCGCGACGAAGACGACGCCCATCGCCGCGGCGAGTTCGAGGCGCGGCGGGAAGGCGTTCAGGAAGAGGTAGAGCTGGGTCGCGAAGACGTAGATGCGCACCGGCATGCCGAGGATCGCCGGCACCGCGAACAGCCCCCAGGCAATGATCACGGAAAAGGCGGTGGCGGACACGATGGCCGGCGCCACCAGCGGCAGCGTCACCGTGCGGATCACCGTCATCGGCCGGGCGCCGGAGACGCGCGCCGCCTCCTCGAAGCTGCCGTCGACCGAGGCGAGCGCCGCCTCCACCGTCAGGAACACGAAGGAGTAGAGGAAGAGCGCGGTGACGAAGATCATCCCGCCCATGGACTGGACGTCGAACGGCTTGACCCCGACGAGCCGGTCGAGGATCAGGTTCGCGAACCCGGCGTTCGGGCTGGCGATGTAGACGTAGGCCATGGCGGTGAGCCAGGGCGGCGAGACGAAGGCGAGGATGGCCGTCAGGCGCGCGAGCCGCTTGAACGGCACGTCGGTGCGGGCCACCAGCACCGCCAGCACGATGCCCACCGCCAGGGCCGCACCGGCGGAGCCGAGCGCGAAGACCCACGAGTTGACGAGGATGTCGGCGAAGGCGAACTTGTCCCGCAGCTCCAGGAAGTGGGACAGCCCGTAGCCGCCGTCCTCGCGCAGGCTGCCGATGAGGAGCCAGACCATCGGATAGACGGTCAGGACGAGCAGGGCGGCCGCCGTCGCCGCGAAGGCGACGTAGAGGCCGAGCGGCCGCAGCCGGCGCCGGCGGCCGGCCCGTTCGCCGCCGGCCGCGAGGACGGCGGTCATGCGCGCCCCTCCGGATAGACGAAGAGCCCGCCCGGCGCCACCTGAAGGCGGACCGGCGCGCCTTCCGCGAAGACGCCGCCGTGGCTCGGGACCTCGACCGTGATCTCGCGCCCGCCGCAGCGGATCAGATACTGCACGTCGCGCCCGAGATACTGGGCGAAGACGACGTCGCCCGGCCATCCCTCGCCGCCGTCGGCGGGGCGCAGGACCACGTCGGACGGCCGGAACAGGACCTGCGCCGCGTCGGCGCCGGTCGCGGGGGCGGCGTGGTCGGGCAGCGGCCCCAGGCCGTCGACGATCCACCGGCCGTCGACCCGCTTCGCCGGAAGCTGGTTGGTGGCGCCGAGGAAATGGGCGACCTCCGCCGTCCGCGGGGTGCGGAAGACGTCCTCCGGCCGGCCGCGCTGGATGACGCGGCCGTGCGACATCACCATGATCTGGTCGGACAGGGCGAGCGCTTCCGACTGGTCGTGGGTGACCGCGATCATCGTCATGCCCGTCTCGCGCTGGATGCGCTTCAGTTCCTGCCGCATCTCCTCGCGCAGATGGGCGTCGAGGTTGGCCAGCGGCTCGTCGAGCAGGAGGAGCTCGGGATCATAAGCCAGCGCGCGGGCCAGGACGACGCGCTGCATCTGCCCGCCGGAGAGCTGCCCCGGATAGCGCTCGCCGTAATCGGCGAGGCGCACCAGCGCCAGCGCCGCGCCGACCCGGCGCGCGATCTCGTCGCGCGACCGGCCGCGCATCCTCAGGCCGTAGGCGACGTTGCGCGCGATCGTCATGTGCGGCCAGATGGCGTAGGACTGGAACACCATGCCGAGGTTGCGGGCCTCGACCGGGACGCGGTCGCGGCCGTCCTCGAAGACGGTGCGCGCGCCGATGACGATCCGGCCGGCGGTGGCCGTCTCCAGCCCGGCGATGCAGCGCAGGGTCGTCGTCTTGCCGCAGCCGGACGGTCCGAGCATGGTCGTCATGCCGCCTTCCGGGACGACGAACGACACCTCCTGGACCGCCCGCACCGAGCCGTAGTCCTTGATGAGCGCGTTGACTTCCACTCGCGACATGGTCAGCTCATGATCTTGCGCCAGGTGTCGATGATCTGGCCGCGCTCGGCCATCAGCTCCGCCAGGTTCGGCTCGTAGACCTTGAGCTGGGACACGGGCGGCAGGCCCTTGGGCGTCGGCGCGTCGGCGTTCGATCCGTAGGCGCCCATCTGGTCGGCCAGCTTCGCCTGGTATTCCGCGGAGAGGAGATGGTTCGCCAGCACCGCGGCGGCGGCGGGACGGGGCGATTTGGACGACACGAACAGGCAGTAGCGGGCCATGACCGTCCCGTCCTCGGGGAAGATCAGCCGGACCGGCGCCCCCTGCTCCCGGTAGAGATGGCCCCACGCCTGGGCGACGACGCAGATGGGCTTCTCGCCGCGCGCCACCGCCTGCATCGCCTCGGCCTGGAGGCGCATTTCGCCGACGTCGTTGGCCCGCAGGGCGCGGACGAAGTCCCAGCCGTGCTGCTCGACCAGCGCCTTGATCAGCAGAGTCGAGGTGCCGGCGTTCTCCGGCGCGCCGAACAGGACCTGCCCCTTGTAGCGCGGGTCGGCGAGGGCGGCGTAGGTGCGCGGCTCCTGACCGTCGGCGATCATGTCGGTGTTGACGGCGATGACCAGCGCCATGCCGGCGGTCGGATAGATCCCCGCGTCCTTCATGGCGAACGCCGGGGCGAGCTTCGCCGCGTTCGGCAGGTCCGGCGTCGCCGTCCAGCCCTTCTCCCGCGCGTAGAGGCCGAGCGCGTAGTCGCTCAGCGAGCAGACGTCGGCCGTCGCGGCACCGCCGGTCAGCTCCTGCTCGAACTTGCGCATGATGATCTCGCCGCCGCCGGGACGCGCATAGTCGACCGCGATGCCGGACTCCCGGCCGAAGGCGGCGATCGCCGGTTCCTCGACCCGGGCGATGCCGGCCGAGTAGAGGACCGCCCGCCCCTCCTTCCGGGCGGCGGCCACGGTGGCGTCCCAGTCCGCCGCCCACAGCGCGCGCGGCAGGAGCGACGCGGCGCCCGCGGCGAGGCTCCGGCACAGCAACGTCCGTCTGTCGATCATCGGTGATCCTCCCTGTCGCTCCGCTTCGCGGCGGAGGTCTGGTGCATGGCGCATCGCCGGGCCCGGAGAGCGGCCGGCCCCATCCGCTCCCCGGCCGCGCCGCCGCCAAGATAGGTGTGATCACTACCATATGCCCCGCACGCCACCGCGGTCAAGCAAACCGTTCGGGCAGCCGACTGCATGCCCGCCCCGCAATCGCGGACGGCGGCCGTGGCCGGCGTGCCAGGGCGGGCGTGTCGGGGCGGGCGTGTCGGGAGGGGCGCGACGCCGTGCGGGCGCTGGCGCGCCGGCCGGGGTGCGGACGCGCTACGGGGCGTCGTCCGGGGCGGACGGATCGAGTTCGGCCAGCATCCGGTCGGCTTCGGCCTGCAGGCGGTCGAGGCTCAGGCTCAGCACGTCGGCGGCGCCGTCGGGAAGGGTCGCCAGGAGTCTCCGCTGCCGCCGTTGGGCGACGGCCATGATCGCGTCGTGCAGGTCACGGCCGCGCGTCGTGAGGCTCAGGAGAACCCGGCGGCTGTCCTGCGTGTCCGAGGAGCGCGTCAGCAGACCGCGCTCCGCCAGGCTCTTCACCGAAAGCCCGACCCAGGCCTTGTCCGTGGCCAGGGCGCGGCTGATGTCGCGCGCGGTGGTGCCGTCACGCGACGCGATGATCGACATCACGCGCCATTCCGGCAGGGTGACGCCGAACTGCTGGCGGTAATAGCGGCTGCTGTAAAGAGCCAGGGTGTTGGACAGGAGCAGGAGGCGGGTCGTCAGAAGGTCGGTAACCGACGTCGGTTCTTGCATGCCGCAAACCTGGTGTTGGTGGAACTGACCCGCCGAAGCCGAACTTTCACTGCACGATCGCGCCGAGGTCGGCGATCGGCGACCATCTTTACCGGAAAAGACCTTTCCCGTCGGGTGGTGAACGCCCCGTCTCCGCAACAGTGTAGCGCAGGCACGTCCGGAATGGGAGCCGTCGGGATGCGCGGCGGTTGCGCCGGCGCTCGCGCCACACCCTGCCCCCGCCCTCCCCGGCCGTGCCGGGGGAAGGCGACGTCCGGCGACCGCGACGGGCGCCCGGGTCAGCCGCCGAAGCGGTCGAGGATGAAGCGCCGGAGCGCCGGGTCCCGGAAGTCGGGAACCGCCAGGGCGGCGCCGGCGGCCAGCAGGGCGTCGGCGTCCATGGTGGTGGACAGGCCGATGGTGGGGATGCCGGCGGCGACCGCCGCCGACAGGCCGGGCACCGCGTCCTCGAACGCCACCGCCGCCGCGGCCGGGACGCCGAGGCGGTCCAGCGCCGTCCGGTAGGGCAAGGGATCGGGCTTGCCGCGCGCCACGTCCTCGGCGGCGACGGTGGCGTGGAAGCGGTCGGTCACGGCGATCGCGTCGAGCATGTGGTCGGCGTTGGCGCGCGGCGCGTTGGTGACGAGCGCCACCCCCCATCCCCGCTCCCGCGCCCACTCCAGAAGCGGCGGCAGGCCGGCGACGGCCTGCGCCTCGCGGCTGAGCAGGCTGCGGAACAGCGCCTCCTTCTCGTCGGCGATGGCGGGGTGCAGCGCCTCCTCCACGTGCGGGAAGAGGACGCGGCAGATCTCCGCGTTGCTCTGCCCGGAGATCTTGTCGCGGAAGACCTCCTCGGTGACGGTCACGCCGTAGCGCTGGCCGATCTCGCGGAAGGCACGGAGGTGGAACGGGTTGCTGTCGATGAGCGTGCCGTCGAGATCGAACAGCAGGGCGTGTCGGAACATCGTGAATCCTTCGGAACCCGGAGAGGACGGTCACGCGGAGTCGCGCATGATCAGCCGGGCCTCCAGCAGCGTGAGGGGACTGCGGTCGGGCGTGGCGTCCAGCGGCACCGAGCCGTCGATCATGCCGAGCAGGAGGTTGAGGCTGGTCCGGGCGAGCTGCGCGTAGTCCTGCGCCACCGTGGTGAGCGCGGGACAGGTATAGCGGCTGAGCGGGTGATCGTCATGGGCCGCCACGCGCAGGTCAGCCTCCACGCCGCGGCCGATCCGCAGGCCGCGCTGGTAGGCCGCGGCCATCACGCCGAACGCCAGGCGGTCGTTGGCGCACAGGACGGTGCGCGTGGGGAAGCCGCCGTCGTCGAGGATGCGGTTGGTCTCCTCGAAGCCCACCCGTTCGAACTCCCAGCTCGCCGACCGCGTGGCGACGACGTGCGGCTCGTGCCCCAGCCGCTCCATGGCGCGGACGTAGGCGGCGCTGCGCTCCAGGGCGTTGCGGTTGAGCGGCGGCATCTCGAGGAAGCAGGGCCGCTCGCCCGTCCGGCAGAGATATTCGACCATCAGCGACACGCTCTGGACGTTGTCGGTGCCGACGAACGGCAGGTCGTCGGCGATCCGCGAATCCAAGAACACCAGCGGCATGGAGCGCCGCAGGCCGTTGATCAGGTCGAGGTCGGAATCCTCCCCCAGCGGCGCGATCACCGCCCCCGACAGCTTGAGCGACAGGAAGGTCTGGATGGCCTTGGCCTCCAGCCCGCGGTCGCCGTGGGAGCTGACGACGATCGCCCAATAGCCTTCGCGCAGGCTGAGGATCTCGATCTGCCGCACGATCTCGGCGAAGAACGGATCGAGGATGTACGGCACGATGACGCCGATGTTGCGCGGGTTCTTGCGGTTCAGATTGACCGCATGGATGTTCGGCCGATAGTCGAACTCGAGAAGTGCCCGCTCGATCTTCTCCCGGGTCGAGCGCCGGACGGAATTCGGATCGTTGAAGTACTTGGAGATCGTGGGGCGCGACAGACCGCTGGCGCGCGCGAAGTCCTCCATATTTCTGACGAGCTTTTCGGTCATGGCAGGCTTCCGGCTGGGGCCATCTCGCATCGGGCTCCGGAAGCGATGGCCCACCGCCCGGAGTCGCCTTCCATAGCCGTTCGCGCACCGCGCGTTCTTAGCGCGAAACATCACCGCGCGCAAAATTTCGAACGCCCGACGCCGCGCACCGGCCCGGGATTCCTTCCCCGGCTCCCTCCGCGCGGGCCTTTTTGTTTGGACGCGCGCTATCAAGAAAATTTACGCGCGGCAATTTTGATTTGACATTGCATGCCACGAAGTCTCTTATGCCGTCAACAGCCATGTGGCGGAGAGGGAGGCGCGGGCCCGCTGCGCTCCGGCGCCGACGCCCGGGCGCATGGGCGCGCCCGCGGTCGCGACGGAACGCTCCGCCGGCCGGTCGGAGGACCGTGCCGGAGCCCCGCCTCCTCCCTCGATGCACAAGAACGACCGCCCGCCCCGGGTCGGCCAATCAGGAGGAAGAGCATGTCCCGAAGTGTGTTTTCCAGGCTGCTGCTCGCCGGCATCGCCATCGCCGGCCTGACCGGCACCGCGTCCGCCGCGGGCATCGGAGCGTCGCTCCTGACCCAGCAGCACCCCTTCTACATCGCGCTCGCCGACGCCATGAAGGCGGAAGCCGCGGCGGAGGGCGTCCCGCTGGAGATCGCGATCGCCAACCAGGACCTCAACAAGCAGTTCGCCGACGTCGAGGACTTCATCACCAAGGGCGTCGACGTCCTGGTCATCGCGCCGGTCGACAGCACCGGCGTCAAGGCGGTGATCAACAAGGCCCAGAAGGCGGGCATCAAGGTCATCACCGTCGACATCCCGGCCAAGGGCGTGACCGTCACCTCCCACATCGGCACCGACAACTACACCGGCGGCGTCAGGGCCGGCGAGCTGATGGCCAAGGT
Source organism: Azospirillum sp. ST 5-10 (assembly GCF_051225715.1). Lineage (NCBI taxonomy): Bacteria > Pseudomonadati > Pseudomonadota > Alphaproteobacteria > Rhodospirillales > Azospirillaceae > Azospirillum > Azospirillum sp. ST 5-10. The sequence goes on along the minus strand of NZ_JBPJSP010000018.1, from coordinate 71,103 downwards.
GCTGGGCGACAAGGGCGAGGTCGCCATCATCGACTATCCCATGGTGCAGTCGGTGGTCGACCGGGTGAACGGCTTCAAGAAGGCGATGGAGTCCCACCCCGGCATCAAGATCGTCGCGGTCCAGGCCGGCATCACCCGCTCCGAGGCGCTCACCACCGCCCAGAACATCCTGCAGGCCCATCCCGAGGTCGACGGCATCTTCGGCTTCGGCGACGACGCCGCCCTGGCCGCCGCGTCGGCCGTCGCCTCGGCGAAGATGGACGACAAGGTCAAGGTCATCGGCTTCGACGGCATGGAGGAGGCCCGCGAGGCGGTGCGGAGCAACCCGGTGATGGTCGGCGTGATCGCCCAGTACCCGGACCAGATGGGCAAGGTCGCCGTCGAGACCGCCGCCAAGGTGATCAAGGGCGAGACCGTCCCGGCCGAGCAGCCGATCGTCCCCGGAGTCGTCACCAAGGAGGGCGAGACGAAGTGAGCCGCGGCGCGCGGACGGCCCCGGCAAGCGCTTGATCCGCCAACCTCCTGCCCCCACCCTGGCCCTCCCCCGCCTCGCGGGGGAGGGAGGGACCCGGCCGCAGGCCGGAAGGGTGGGGGCGAACCGGGACGACCTCCAGGGAGCGAGCGCCATGACCACGCCCGCCGACGACACGGTGCTCGACATCCGTGACGTGACGAAGACCTTCGGCCCCGTCGCGGCCCTCAACCGCATGACCCTGCGGGTGCGGCGCGGCCGCGTCCACACCCTGATCGGCGAGAACGGGGCCGGCAAGAGCACGCTCATGAAGATCCTCGCCGGCGTCCATCCGCCGACGTCGGGCGAGATCCTCTTCAAGGGCCGGCCCTACCGTCCGGCCGATCCCCGCGACGCCCGCCTCAGCGGCCTGACCATCGTGTTCCAGGAGCTGAGCCTGTGCCGCAACCTCACGGTGGCCGAGAACATCTTCGCCACCCACGAGCCCAACCGCTTCGGCTTCATCGACGACCGCGCGCTCCACCGCCGCGCCGCCGCGCTGGTGGAGGAGCTGGGGCTGCCGGTCGACGTCCGCGCCAAGGTGGGCGACCTGTCGATCGCCCGCCGCCAGCTCGTCGAGATCGCCAAGGGCCTCAGCCACCCGGCCGATCTGGTGATCCTCGACGAGCCGACCTCGTCCTTGTCGGACAACGAGGCGGAGATCCTGTTCCAGATCATCGCCAAGCTGAAGGCGCGGGGCGTCGCCGTCATCTACATCTCGCACCGCATGGAGGAGATCATGCGGCTGTCCGACGACGTCACGGTGATCCGCGACGGCGCCTTCGTCGGCACCATGCGCCGCGAGGACACCACCATCGAGCGCCTGATCGCCATGATGGTGGGCCGCGAGATGAACGACGTCTATCCCGCCCGCACCGTGCCGCGGCCCGCCGCCACGGTGCCGCCGGTCCTCGCCGTGCGCGGCCTGGCCTCCGGCCGCCTCTTCGAGGACGTGTCCTTCGACGTGCGCCCGGGCGAGGTGCTGGGATTCTTCGGCCTGGTCGGGGCCGGGCGGTCCGACGTCATGAACGCGCTGTTCGGCATGGCCCGGATCGACCGCGGGACGGTCGAGCTGGACGGCCGGCCGGTCCGCCTCCGCTCGCCCAGCGAGGCCATCCGCCACGGCATCGCCTTCGCCACCGAGAACCGCAAGGAGGAGGGGCTGGTCCTTGCCCACGCCGTGGAGCGCAACATCAACATGGTGGCGCTCGACCGGGTGGCGAACCGCTTCGGCTTCGCCCGGCCGGCCGCCGAGGCGGCGGCGGCGCGGGAGGAGGTGGCGCGGCTGTCGATCAAGACCGCCGGCATCGACACCCCCGCCGGCAACCTCAGCGGCGGCAACCAGCAGAAGATCGTGCTGGCGAAGTGGCTGCGCATCCGGCCACGGGTGCTGATCCTCGACGAGCCGACCCGCGGCGTCGACGTCGGCGCCAAGCACGAGATCTACCGGATCATCCGCCAGCTCGCCGCCGACGGGGCGGCCATCCTGATGGTCTCCTCCGACCTTCCCGAGGTCCTCGGCCTCTCCGACCGCCTCGTCGTCATGCACGACAAGCGGGTGGCCGCGGTGCTCGACGCGGCCGGCCTCACGCCCGAGACGGTCATGACCCACGCAGCGGGGATGCACGCATGAACACGCTCGCCACGCGGCTCACCGGCTCGCCGCTCGCCCGCCAGTACGGCGGCATCGTCCTCTCCCTGGCCGTGCTGTGCGTCGTCTTCACGGCGCTGAGCCCGCGCTTCCTGGTGGTCAACAACCTGCTCAACATCATGCAGCAGGTGGCGGTGGTGGCGGTCGCCGCCTACGGCATGACCTACGTCATCCTGCTCGGCGAGATCGACCTGTCGGTCGGCTCCATCCTCGCCGTCGCCGGCATGGTGGCGGCGCAGAGCTTCGCCCTCGGCTTCGGCTTCTGGCCGACGGTGCTGTTCACCCTCGCCGCCGGGGCGCTGATGGGGGCCTGCAACGGCGTGCTGGCGGCGCACCTGCGCCTGCCCTCCTTCATCGTCACCGTGGCGACCATGGGCATCTACCGCGGCCTGGTGAGCCTGCCCACCCAGGGCCTGCCGGCGCCGATCGGCGACGACGCCTGGCTGGCGATCGGCGCCGACCGCTGGCTCGGCCTGCCGATCCTGATCTGGATCGTCCTGGTGCTCTTCGTCCTCAACCACGTGCTGCTGTCGAAGACGGTGTTCGGCCGCCGCGTCTACCTCGCCGGCGGCAACCGGGAGGCGGCGGTCTATTCGGGCATCCGCGTCGACCGCATCAAGGTCGTCGTCTTCATGATCTCCGGGACGATGGCGGCGATCAGCGGCATCCTCCTGTCGTCGCGCCTCGGCTCGGCCCAGACCAACGCCGGCATGGGCTACGAGCTGGACGCCATCGCGGCGGCCGTGCTCGGCGGCACCAGCCTCGCCGGCGGCGTCGGCACGATGGTCGGCACGCTGCTCGGCGCCCTCATCATCGGCGTCATCAACAACGGCATGAGCCTGCTCTCGGTGCCCTACTTCTACCAGCTCATCGTCAAGGGGCTGGTGATCATCGTGGCCGTCCTGATCGACGTCCGCAGCAAGTCCAACCGCGCCTGAACGGGTCCCCCATGAAGACCATCGTCACCATCGGCGAGGTGCTCGTCGAGATCATGGCGGTCGAGCCGGGCCACGGCTTCCGCCGGCCGATCCCCCTGGTCGGCCCCTTCCCCTCGGGCGCGCCGGCGATCTTCATCGACCAGGTGGCCAAGCTGGGGCAGCCCTGCGGCATCGTCGCCTGCGTCGGCGACGACGATTTCGGCGCGCTGAACGTGGCGCGCCTGCGCGCCGACGGCGTCGACGTCTCGGCCATCGCCGTCGCCGCCGACGTCCCGACCGGCAGCGCCTTCGTGCGCTACCGCCCCGACGGCCAGCGCGACTTCGTCTTCAACATCAAGCACAGCGCCTGCGGCCGGATCGGGCCGACGCCGCAGGCGGCGGCACTGATCGCCCGCGCCGACCACCTCCACGTCATGGGCTCGGCCCTCGTCGCCGAGCCGGTCGTGGCGCTCATCCGCGACGCCCTCGACGCGGTCAAGGGCCGCGGCGGCACCGTCTCCTTCGACCCCAACATCCGCAAGGAGATGCTCGGGCTGCCCGGCCTGCACGACGCCCTGCTGCACGTCTTCCGGCACACCGACCTGTTCCTGCCGAGCGGCCCGGAGCTGTTCCTGTTCACCCGGGCGACCGAGGAGGACGCCGCCATCGCCGAGATCCTGGAGGGCGGCGTCCGGGCCGTCGTGGTCAAGCGCGGCGCCGCCGGCGCCAGCCACCACGACCGCGGCGGCAGCACCCGCGTCGCCGCCTTCCCCGTCGCCGAGGTCGATCCCACCGGGGCCGGCGACTGCTTCGGCGCGATCTTCGTGACGGCCTGGCTGCGCGGCCTCGAGCCCCGCCGCGCCCTGCTCCTGGCCAACGCCGGCGGGGCGCGGGCGGTCACCGTCAAGGGTCCCATGGAGGGGACTTCCACCGAGGCCGAACTCACCGCGTTCCTGGCGCGGCACAGCAACGGAGACGCGTCATGAGCACCACCCTTCTCGGCTCCTTCCCGGGCCGCCGGGCGGCCGGCGAACCGGTCGGCATCACCTCGGTGTGCTCGGCCCACCCGCTGGTGATCGAGGCGGCCCTGCGCCACGGCCGCGACGCCGGCGGCCCGGTGCTGATCGAGGCCACCTGCAACCAGGTGAACCAGGAGGGCGGCTACACCGGCATGACGCCGGCCGACTTCCGCCGCTTCGTCGAGGGCATCGCCGGCACGGTCGGCTTCGACACCGCGAACCTGATCCTCGGCGGCGACCATCTCGGCCCCAACCCGTGGAAGCACCTGCCGGCCGAGACGGCGATGGCGCGCGCCGAGGCGATGATCGACGCCTTCGTGCGGGCCGGCTTCACCAAGATCCACCTGGACACCAGCATGGGCTGCGCCGGCGAGGGGGCCGCCCTGCCCGATCCGGTGACGGCCGGCCGCGCCGCCCGTCTCGCCAAGGCCAGCGAGACCGCCGCCGCCGCGTCGGGCTTCGCCGCGCCGGTCTACGTCATCGGCACCGAGGTGCCGATCCCCGGCGGCGCGCTGGAGGCCATCGGCGAGCTCGCCGTGACCGCGCCGGCGGCGGCCCTGGCGACGGTGGAGGCGCACCGCCGCGCCTTCGCCGACCACGGCGCCGCGGCCGCCTTCGAGCGGGCGATCGGCGTCGTCGTGCAGCCCGGCGTCGAGTTCGGCAACGAGAACGTGGTGGTCTACCGGCCGGACCGGGCGGCGGCGCTCAGCGCCGCGCTGGAGCGCATGCCGCAGTTCGTGTTCGAGGCCCACTCCACCGACTACCAGCCGGCCTGGGCGCTGCGCCGGCTGGTGGCGGACGGCTTCGCCATCCTCAAGGTCGGGCCGGCCCTGACCTTCGCGCTCCGCGAGGCGCTCTACGGCCTCGACCACATCGCCGAGGCGCTGGACGGCGTCCCCGCGGAGCGCACCCTGCGCGCCGCCATGGAGCGGGTGATGACGGCCGACCCCCGGGAGTGGGCGAAGTACTGCCACGGCACCCCGGCGGAGCAGCGGCTGCAGCGCCACTTCAGCTACTCCGACCGCATCCGCTACTACTGGCCGCAGGCCGACGCGGCGGCGGCCGTGGACGCCCTGTTCCGCCGCCTGGAGGGCCGGACGCTGCCGGAGACGCTGGTCAGCCAATACCTCGCCGCCCTCTACCCCGAGGTCGCCGAGGGCCGGCTGCCGGCGACGGCGCGGGAGCTGGCCGTCGCCGCGGTGCGCCGGGTGCTCGCCGTCTATGGCGCGGCGACGCGGGCACCGGATTGATCCGGCCCCGCCTGCTCCCATATTGGGAGAGCGCTACAGTCGGCGCATGCGGATCATCGCCTACCGGACGTTGCGCGATCATTGGGAGACACCCGGCCGCGCCGACAGCCGAGCCCCCCTGGTGCAGTGGTTCGCGATCACCGAGAAGGCGGACTGGGGCAGCCCGTCGCAGCTCAAAGACCAGTTCCGCACCGCGAGCTTCGTCGGCGAGCGCGTCGTCTTCAAGATCGCGAGCAACAAGTACCGCCTCGTCGTGGTCATCAAGTACCGTTGGCGCATGGTCTATGTCCGCTTGATCGGCACCCATGCCGAATAGGACGATCTGATCCGGCAGGGCCGGCTGGAGAGCATCTGATGGATGTGACGCCGATCAAGACCGACGACGATTTCCGGGCGACGCTCGCCGAGACCGAACGGCTGTGGGACGCCGATCCAGACACCCCGGACGGCGACCGCCTGGACGTCCTGATGACGCTGGTGGAGGCCTACGAGCGCCGCCATCATCCGATGCCTCCGGCCGATCCGATCGCGGCCATCGAATTCATGATGGAGCAGCGCGGCATGACCCGCGCCGACCTGGAGCCGATCATCGGGTCGAGCGGGCGCGTCTCCGAAGTCCTCAACCGCCGCCGGGCGCTGTCGCTGTCGATGATCCGGCGCCTGTCCGAGGCCTTGTGCATCCCGCCGGAGATCCTGATCCGGCCCTACGCGCTGAATCGCGCCGCTTAGAGCGGGATCGCTTTTGGCCGGAGGCCGGAAGCGATCCCGCTCTAGAGCCCCCCGCATCCGCCGGACGGGCCCTGCTCAGGCGCGCCCGGCGCTGCCCAAGAGGTCCATCAGCCGCATCGCCTCGCCGGTCGTCGCCTCGTGGGCCCGCATCGTCAGGGCGACGTGGTCGCTGCCCTCGAAGGCCGCCGCCGCCTCGCCCAGCGCGCGGATGAAGACGCGGCGCAGGCGGGTGGCGATGTTCACCTTACACACCGCCGAGCGCGCCACCCGCGGCAGGTCCTCGTCGCGCACGCCGCTGGAGCCGTGCAGGACGAGCGGCGCCGGCACCCGCGCGCTCAGCGCGTCCAGCGCGTCGAAGCGCAGCGGCGCGTCGCGGGTCTGCATGCCGTGGCGCGTGCCCACCGCCACCGCCAGCGCGTCGACCCCGGTGGCGTCGAGGAAGGCCAGCGCCTCCTCGGGCGTGGTGACGACCTCGCGGTCCCCCTCCCCTTTCGCCACGTGGCCGATCTCCGCCTCGACCGACACGCCGTAGGCGCCGGCCACCGCCTTGACCACCCGGGTGGTCTCGACGTTGCGCTCCACCGGCAGCCGGGAGCCGTCGTACATGACGGAGTCGTAGCCGAGCCGGATGGCGTCGCAAATCGACCGCAGCTCCTCGCCGTGGTCGAGGTGCACGGCGACCGGCACGCCGGCGGGACGCGCCGCGGTCTCGGCCATGGCGTAGGCGAGCGGCAGCCCGTTGTGGCGGATGCAGGTGCCCGAGGTCTGGAGGATCAGCGGCGAGCGCGCCCGCTCGGCCGCCGCCACCAGGGCGAGGGCGTCCTGGTAGGTCCACAGGTTGAAGGCCGGCACGGCGTAGCCGCCGGACCGGGCGTCCGTCAGGAGCTCGGCGAGGGAGACGCGGGGCATGGGCCGCTCGTTCGTCCGCGACGTCGTCCCAGCATACCCGACCTCCCGCCGCCCCGCGCCCGCTCAGTCCGCAAGGAACTCCCGCGTCACCCGCACGGCTTCCTTGAGGCCGACGCGGCGGACCTCGACGCCCTCGGGGAAGGCGCCGAACAGGCGGCTCGGCATCATCGGGTCGAGCAGGACGAAGACGCCCACGTCGTCGGCGCGGCGCACCAGCCGGCCGAAGGCCTGCTTCAGGCGCAGCCGCGCGATCATGTCCTCGTAGCGGCGCCGGCCGAAGGCGTCGCGCCGGGCGCGGTGGAGGATGTCGGGGCGCGGCCACGGCACCCGGTCGAAGACGATCAGGCGCAGGCTGCGCCCCGGCACGTCGACGCCGTCGCGCACCGCGTCGGTGCCGAGCAGGCAGGCGTGCTCCTCGCCGCGGAAGATGTCGATCAGGGTGGCGACGTCGAGCGGGTCGACGTGCTGGGCGTAGAGCGGGAACCCCGCCTCGTCGAGCGGGGCGACGATGCGGTCGTAGACGGCGCGCAGCCGGCTGATCGCGGTGAACAGGCCGAGGCCGCCGCCGCGGGCCGCCAGGAACAGCTCGCGGTAGGCCGCCGCCACCTGCCCGAGGTCGTCCTTGCGCACGTCGGTGACCACCAGGACGCGGGTGTGGGCGCGGTAGTCGAAGGGCGACGGCACCTGGGCGCGCAGGGCCGGGCGCGGCAGGTGGCTGGCGCCGCTGCGGTCCTCGGCGGCGCGCCAGTCCAGCGCCACGTCGCCGGTGCCGTCGGTCAGGGTCGCCGAGGTCACCACCATGCCGTGGGCCTGCGCCCCCAGCGCCTCGGCGAAGGGCACGGTGGGATCGACCCAGTGGCGGTACAGGCCGACATCGACGTCGCGGCCGTCCTGGCGCTCCAGGGCGAACCAGTCGACGTACTCGATCGGCGGGGCGGCCTTCAGCGCCAGCAGCATGGCGCGCCAGCCCTCCACCGTCAGCACGCCGCGGCGCTGCAGGCTGCGCGCGAGCGCGTCGATGCGGCGGCGCTGGTCGGGGTCGAGCTCGGCCGCCCCCTCGTCCTCGAGCCGCTGGGCGAGGCGCCGGGCGAGGCCGGCCAGCGGTTCGGACAGGCGGGCCAGTGCCGCCTCCAGCGCGTCGGCCGCGGCGGGCAGGCCGTCGACGGGGTGTTCGGTGTCGGCCTCCAGGCTGTAGGGACCGTCCTGGCCGGCGGCGCGGGCGCGCACCTGCTCGCGCACGGTCAGCAGGAAGCGCTCGGTCGGCCCGTGCGGGTTCTCCGCCATCAGCCGCGCCGGCCAGCCGTCGGCGGGCAGCGCCCGCGCCGCCTCCAGGACGGCGTCGAGCAGCGCCTCGGCCTCGCCGTCGCCGGCCACCAGGTCCTCCAGCCGGCGCTTCAGGCCGCGCGCCCGGCTGCGCCCGCCCTCGGTCTCCGCCCCGACCAGCCAGCGCCGCAGCTCGTGGGTCTCGCGCCCCGTCAGATGGCCGCAGAAGGCGTTGTCGGCGGCATCGAAGACGTGGTGCCCCTCGTCGAAGACGTAGCGCGTCGGCAGCGCCATCTCGTCGCCGCCGCCAAGCGCCGCCTGCACCATCACCAGCGCGTGGTTGGCGATCACCACCTCGGCCCGGCGGGCGCGGCGGATGCTCTTCTCGATGAAGCACTTGGCGTAATGGTCGCAGGACGAGTAGATGCACTCGCCGCGGCGGTCGGCGAGGCCCAGGGTGTGCGGCCGGCCGAGCAGGTCGACCAGCCAGCCCGGGAAGTCGCCGCCGGTGAGGTCGCCGTCGCGGGTGGCGCCGGCCCAGCGCACCATCAGCCCCACCGCCACCGCAGCGTGGGGCGAGGCGAACAGGCCGCGCACCGCGTCCTCCAGGTTCAGCAGGCACAGGTAGTTCTCCCGCCCCTTGCGCACGACGACCCGGCGCGCCTTGTCGGCCGGGTCGGGGAACAGGCGGTCGAGCTCGGTGTCGATCTGGTGCTGCAGGTTGCGGGTGTAGGTGGAGATCCACACGGTGCCGCCGTTCTTCTGCGCCCACACCGTGGCGGGGGCGAGATAGCCCAGGGTCTTGCCCACCCCCGTCCCGGCCTCGGCCAGCACGACGTTGGGCGTCTCCGGCGCCGGGCGCGGCGCGAAGGCGGCGGCGACGGCGCTGGCGTAGTCGGCCTGCTGGGGCCGCGGCTCCGCCGCCTTGCCGGGAACGGATGCCGCCAGCATCTCGGCGAGGCGCCGGCGCGCCTCCTCGGGGTCGACCGGGCTCTGGCGCGGCGGCGGTTCGGGCGGACCCTCCTGCCACTCCTTGAGGCGGGTCCACACGCGGAAGCCGTCCAGCGCGCGGCCCCGCTGCGGCCCGTCGGGACGGCCGAGCGCCGCCAGCACCGGCGCCGCCCACGGCCAGCCGGCCCGCCCCATCTCCCAGGCCACGGCCACCGCCTCCGCCGCGTCGGCACGGCCGGGGGCGGCCAGCAGGCCGAGCAGCCGGCGCACCGCCCGCTGCAGGGCGACGGCGTCGGCCTCCGCCCCGTCGGGAACCGGCAGGTCGAGCGCCTCGGCCAGGCCGCGCGGCGTCGGCACGCAGAAGCTGGCGGGCTTGACGAAGGCGAACAGCTCCAGCACGTCCAGCGCCGGGAACGCTTCCGCCAGGCCGAGACGGCGGGCGACGGCGCGGGTGTGGCAGAGGATCGGCGGCGCGCGGCGCACCCGCGCCGCCGCGTCGGCGGGGCCGAGGGTCTCCACCTCGCCGTCGGCGCTCAGCCACACCACGTGCCGCGGCCCCGCCACGATGGCGGGCGCCTCGGCGAGCGCGCGGTAACCGGCGGGGACGGGGGCCATGTTCATGGCTGCGGAGTATAGGGAACGGGCGTGGAGCAAAGCGAGCGCCACGAACGTGCCGGCACGGGACGGCGGCACGGGACGGTTGACCTCGGGCCGGCGACACCCGACGTTGGCGAGGGACGGACCGGCGGCGGGCGCGAGGAGACCTTGGCGGCATTGAAACGGCGACTTGGACGCGCGGCGCTGGCGGCGGCGCTGGCCCTGGCCGCCGTCAGCGTCGGCTGGGTGATGCTGTACCGGGTCGTGCCGCCCCCGGCCACCGCGCTGATGCTGCTGCGCGCCGCCGGCGGCGCCGGGATCGCGCGCGACTGGGTGGCGCTGGACGCCGTCTCCCCCAACCTGGTGCGCGCCGTCATCGCCTCGGAGGATTCCAAGTTCTGCCGCCACCACGGCTTCGACTTCGCGGCCATCGAGGCGGCGTTGGCCGACAACGAGGAGGGCGGCGGCCTCAAGGGGGCCTCGACGATCTCCATGCAGACCGCCAAGAACGCCTTCCTGTGGCCGGACCGCACCTGGCTGCGCAAGGGGGTGGAGGCGTGGTTCACCGTGCTGATCGAGGCGTTGTGGCCGAAGGCCCGCATCCTCGAGGTCTACCTGAACGTCGCCGAGTGGGGCGACGGCGTGTACGGCGCCGAGGCCGCCGCCCGCGCCCATTTCGGCAAGCCGGCGGCGGCCCTGTCGTCGCGCGAGGCGGCCCTGCTGGCGGTGACGCTGCCCAACCCGCTGGGGCGCGACCCGGCCCGGCCCAGCGGCTACGTGGCGCGCCGTGCCGGCATCATCCAGCAGCGCATGGCGGTGGTGGCGCGCGACGGTCTGGACGACTGCGCACGCACCGCGGAGTGACGGCGTCCCCCCGCCCCGGCGGGCCCGCCAGCAGCCACAGCCACCCCGCCAGCGGAACCGCCAGGCCGAGGAGGAAGAGGGTGACGACGGCGACCTCCCCGGCCGCCAGTCCCCCGGCTGGGGGCAGGGGGACGAGCGACACCGCGGGAGCGTGGAGCGGCAGCGACAACCGGTGGCTCCGCCCCGCCCAATCCTCCATGCGCACGTGGAGCCGGCAGCCGGGGCCGCAGTCGGCGACCCGCGCCCACACCCGGTCGACCAGCCGCCGGACCGCCGGCCCCTCGCCGTCCGGCGGCCCGCCCTCGCCGGTCCACACCGCCACCCCGGCGGCGTTGGCCGTGCCGCCGCCACCGACGCCGATGCGCAAGGCCACGTCCACCGTGCCCGGCGGGGCCGCCGGAGCGAAGCGCCGCTCCGCCGCCACCGTCCAGGGGCCGAGGCTCCCCTGCCCCAGCGGCACCAGCGCCGCCGGCGCCTGCGCCATCCGCAGCGCGCCGCCGCCGTAGGCCCAGGTGCCGGCCACCGCGGCCACCACCACGACCGCGGCCGGCAGCGCCGCCGCCAGCGCCGCGAGCGGCCGGAAGGCCGTGCCGCCCGCGGCCCGCAGCCGCAGCCAGGCGCCGCCGAGGCCGGCGAGGATGCCGGCGCACAGCGCCAGCCCGGCGGCGAACCAGAGGAGGCGGCCGGGCAGCCCGGCGAAAGTGCCGAAATGCAGGGGATCGGCCGTCTCGACCCAGCGCTCGGCGAGGCCGAGGTCCTCGCCGCGGCGGACGTCCAGCACCGCCCCACTGTAGGGGTCGAGGCGGACCTGGTTGGCGCGGTCGCGCACCAGCCACGCCGCGGCCTGCCCGGTCAGGGTGAGCGGGTCGCCGGGCCGCACCGGCAGGGCGATGCGCGTGACCTCCAGGCCGGGAAGGGCGGCGGCGGCGATCGCCGCGGCGCGGTCCAGGTCGATGGGCGCCAGCACCGCCGGGCGGTCGCGCAGCGCCGCCGCCTCCAGCCGCAGTGGACGCGGTCCCGCGGGCAGGGCGCCGGTGCCGTCCAGCGCCGTCTCCGCCAGGTACCACAGGCCGGTCAGGCACAGCAGGGCGGTGACGGGCAGCGCCCACAGGCCGGCGAGCCGGTGCAGGTCGGACCACAGCAGGCGCGGGCTGCGTCCCACCCGCAGGGTCGTCAACGCCCGCCGCCATCGCGCCAGCGACAGCCATCCGGCGACGGCACCCGCCAGCAGCGGCAGCGCCAGCGCCCCCACCAGCAGCGTGCCGTGCACCCCCATCACCGACGGCACGATGTAGAGCTGCTTGTGGAAGATGCGCAGGAAGGCGGCGACGCCGAAGTTGCTGCGCTGGCCCTGCACCCGGCCGGTGGCGGGGTCCACGGGCACCCGCCGGACGTCCTCCGGGCCGTAGGCGACCGCGGCAAGCGCCGCCGACCGCGGCCCGTCGGCAGCCGCCAGCGCCAGCACCGCGGCGTGGGGATGGGCCGCCGCCACCGCGTCGTGCAGCCTCTGCCACGACGGCGGCGGCCGCCCGCCCGACGATGGCGGATCGACGCGCAGGGACGGGTCGGCCAGCCGGTTCAGCTCCGGCCCGAACACCGCCACGGTGCCGGAGAAGCACACGACGAACAGCAGCCATCCCAGATGCAGGCCGATCCAGGCGTGCAGGCGGAACAGCGCCCTGCGGCGGTTTCCCGTCATCGCTGCGCGGCCTCAGAAGCGCACCGTCAGCGAGCCGACCACCGTCAGCGGCTGGCCGGGGTGGGCGATGGCGCGGTCGCTGGCGCGTGCGACGTAGTCGCGGCCCAGCAGATTGTAGACGTTGACGCCGAGGCGCAGCGTCTCCCAGTCGTACCAGGCCGCGGCGTCGACCACGGCGTAGGGGTCCAGCCGCACGTCGGTGTCGAACTGCGCGGTGCTGGCCCCGACGTAGCGCACGCCGCCGCCGACGCCGAAGCCGTCCAGCCCGCTCCCCTCGCCGAAGCGGTAGGTGAGCCACAGCCGCGCCTTGTGCTTCGGCACGCCGCCCAGCGGCTGCCCGACCATGGCGGGGTCGTCGGCGTTCTCGAGAACCTCGGTGTCGGTGTAGCTGTAGGTGGCGACCACCGACAGCCGGTCGGTCAGCGCGCCCGTCAGGTCGAACTCGACCCCCTGGCTGCGCTCCTCCACGCCGGGGAAATAGGCGAGCTGCCCGGTGGCGTTGAACAGCGGCCGGTCGAGGACGGCGACGTTCGTCTTCTCGATGCGAAACACCGACGCCGTCGCCAGCAGGCGCTCGTCGAAGAAGGCGCTCTTGACCCCCGCCTCGTACTGCACCCCCGTCTCGGGATCGAGCGCCGCCCCTCCGGCGTCGAGGGTGCCCGGCGCCTGGGGCTGGAACGACTGGCTGACGCTGGCGTAGGCCGAGTGCTGCGGCGTCACCCGGTAGAGCAGGCCGGCACGCCCCGAGAAGGCCTGGTCCCGGACGTCCGGCGCCGCCACGCCGTCGGTCTCGCTCTCCTGCCGGACCACGTCGTAGCGCCCGCCCACCAGCAGCTTGAGCCGCCCGCCGTCGAGCAGCGAGAGCTGGTCCTGGACGTAGAGGCCGGCCCAGCGGGTGGTGCCGAGGATGGCCTCCCGCGGCTGGTCGGCGGGCGGGTCGAAATGGACGTCGGGATCGTCGGACACGACCACCGCCGGGACGTTCTGGCGGTAGCGGCGGAAGTCGGAATCCTGGGCCAGCAACTCGGCGCCCAGCAGCAGCGTGTGGTCCACCGCCCCGGTGGCGAACTTGGCCGTGGCGTCGAGGACGAACTGCGCCTCGTCGTCCTGGCGGTCCTCGTTCTGGTAGCGCAACGCCAGCATGGTGCGCCCGCCGGCCTCGCCGACGCCGCGCGGGCGCAGCGACTCGTTCTCGGCGCGGGCGCGATGGAGCTGGAGCTGGTTGCGCAGGGTCCAGACCGGATCGACCTCGTAGGTGAACTGGTAGCTGGCGGCGTAATCCTCGATCGTCCGCCCGTCCAGGTCGGGGTCGCCGAAGAAGGTTGACTCGTCCGCCAGCGGATTGCCGTCCGCGTCCAGGGGGATGCCGGAGTCGTAGGGCTGGGTCTCGCGGACGTAGGAGGCGTCGAGCAGCAGCTCCGTCCGGTCGGTCGGCAGCCACAGGAGGCTCGGGGCAACGGCCGTCCGGCGCAGCTCGATGTCGTCGCGGAAGGAGTCGGCGTTGGTGTAGGCAAGGTTCAGGCGGTACAGAAGCGACCCGTCCGCGGCGAGCGGCCCGGTGCTGTCGGCGGTGGTCCGCAGAAAGGCCTCGCTGCCCACCTGCTGCTCGAGCTCGTGGCGGGCGGTGGGCAACGGGCGCTTGGTGACGAGGTTGACGGTGCCGCCGGGTTCCAGCGCGCCATAGAGGATCGAGGCCGGTCCCTTGAGCACCTCCACCCGCTCGACGTTGACCAGGTCGACCGCGCCGACCTGGGTCGAGCGCAGGCCGTTGCGCAGCAGGGTCGGCGATTCGAAGCCGCGGACGATGGGCAGCACCTCGGTCTGCGCGTTCAAGGTGTTGCCGGCCTGGGCGACGCCGCTGACGTTCTCGTAGACGTCCTTCAGGCTCAGCGCGCCCTGGTCCTCGATGACGTCGCGCGGCACCACCTGCACCGAGGCGGGCAGCTCCAGGACCGGCGTGTCGGTCTTGGTCGCCGTCAGGCTGCGGTGCGCCAGATAGCCCTCCACCGGCCCGGTCGCGGTCTCGGCGACGCCGTGGCGCGCCTCGACGGTCACCGGGTCGAGGTGCAGGGCGCCGGATTCCGGCGCGGCGCGCGACAGCACGACCGTCCGGTCGCCGCTGAAGCGCCAGGCGATGCCGGTTCCGGCCAGCAGCCGGGCCAGCGCCTCGTCCACCGTGTAGGTGCCGCGCACCGCCCGCGCCTCGGCCGCGGCGGCCGCCGCCGCGTCGACCGAGACCTGCAGGCCGGCTTGGCGGCCGAACGCGTTGAGGGCCGATGCCAGCGGTTGCGCCGGGACGTCGAAGCGGATGCGGCGCTCGTCCGGCCGCTCCTCGGCCGTCCCGGCCGTCTGCGCCCACCCCGGCGCTCCGCCCGCCAGCGCCGCCAGCGCCACCACCACCGGCCACGCCCTCGCCCCCCGGTTCCACCGCATCGTCCAGTTCCCCTCGCCCTGTGCCGTCAAACGCGAATGCCTTGCATTCGCGCAATTGCGGGAAGGACGAGGAGCGGGCGTTTTCTTTTCACGCGGCGGCGAACTTTTTTTCGGACGCTCAGGAGCCGGTCAGCACGTGCAGCAGCGGCGTGACCACCGTCACCCGTCCGCCGACCGGCTCGACCAGCGCGCGCAACGCCCGGTCCGGGTCGTGCAGGTCGAACAGGCCGGTCACGCGGCGGCCCGCCAGCGCGTCGTCGGCGACGACGATCCAGCCGGGGTGGAAGCGCCGCAGTTCCTCGACCACCTCGGTCACGGTGGCGTCGGCGACGAAAAGGCGACCGTCGCGCCACAACGCCACCGCATCGGGCTCCAGCCGGCCGCGGCTCACCCGCCCCGAGACGCGGTCGACCGCCACCCGATCGCCGGGGCCGAGGCGGGCGTCCAGCGCCGGGCCGCCGCCGTCGAAACGCACGTCCACGGCGCCGCGCTGCACCTCCACCGCCAGCACCGCCCCGTCGAAACGCACGTCGAAGGCGGTGCCGACCACGGTCACCGTCAGGCCGCCGGCCTCCACCGTGAACGGGCGGTCGGGGTTCGCCGTCACCTCGAAGAACGCGTCGCCGCCGAGCAGGGTCACCGTCCGCCGTTCCGCCGTGAAGCGGGCGTCGACGGCGCTGTGCGGCGCCAGGTGCACCGTGCTGCCGTCCGCCAGCACCACCCGTTCCGCGGCGGCGGCCGTGCTGTGCTCCGCCCGCAGGCGCCGCTCCAGCGACGGGGCCAGCACCAGGACGAGGCAGGCGGCCAGGGCCGCCAGCCCCAGCCACGGCGCGGCACGGCGCGGGCGGAGGGGCGCCGGTCCCGGTGCCGGTGCCGGCAAGTGCGGCCAGTGGGCCGTGGTTTCCGGCGGCACCTCGCCGAGCAGTTGCCATGCCGCACGGGCCTGCTTCCAGGCGCGCCGGCGGTCGGGATGGACCGCCAGCCAGCGCTCGAACTCGGCGCGCAGCGCCTCGTCCTGCGGCGCGTCGCGCAGACGCAGGAGCCAGTCGGTGGCGTCCTCGACGTTCCGGATATGGGCTTCGTCGCCGGCCATGATCACCCCGCGCTCCGCGTCACGGTCCGTCTCCTGCGCCGGGGTCGAGCCGGCCGGCGATGCGCACCACGGCGTTGCGGACGAGACGGTGGGCGGTGGTGACGGACACGCCGAGGTGCTCGGCGATCTCTTCCAACGTGTAGCCGCCGAACCGGTGCATCTCCACCGCCATGCGGGCATCCGCCGACAGTTCGGCAAGCGCCGCGGCCAGCCGCTCCACGTCCTGGCGGTGCTGCATCTCCTGCTCCGGCGTTCGCGGTGCGGCGGGGACCATCCACCACGCGGGCTCGGCGTCCCGGCGCCGGTGCTCCAGCGAGCGGCGCCGCGTCCAGTCGAGGGCGAGGTTGCGCACGACCCGGTAGAGATAGGCGAGGGGCTGGTCCATCGCCGCCTCGGCGCGGCCGGCGGCGGCCACGAAGCGAAGGAACGCCTCCTGCACCACGTCCTCCGCCCGCGTCCGGTCGCCGACGATGGGCGTGGCGTAGTCGACCAGGGCGGCCCGGTGGGCCAGGAACAGCGCCAGCTTGCCGGTGTCGTCGGTCACGGTGTCGGGCCACGTCGGGGGCGGAGATCGTCCGTCACCCTACGGCAAATGCGAACGATTATCAATCGCCTCCGACCGCACGGCCGTCGGCGTCCCTACAGCGCCCGGTCGGCGAGGTTGAGGCTGACCACCCCGGCGACGATGAGGGCCAGCCCGGCGACCTTGGCGGCACTGACCGACTCGCCGAACACGATGATGCCGAGCACGGCGATGGCGGCGGTGCCGACCGCCGACCAGATGGCGTAGGCGATGCCCACCTCGAGCGTCTTCAGGGTCAGCGCCAGCAGGGTGAAGGACACGGCGTAGCAGCCGAGCACGACGACGCTCGGCCACAGCCGGCTCATGCCGTCGGACATCTTGAGGAAGACGGTGCCGGTCACCTCGAAGACGATGGCGACCGACAGGAAGATCCAGCCCATGACGTGCGGCCCCCGGTTGACGCGGCGCGCCACAGTCGCCGAGACGGCGGCGCCGGGCAAGTCCGCCTTCGGTCATGCCTGCCCTCCGCCGCCCGCCCGCAGGATGCGGCGCAGCAGCGCCGACACGGCCCGCAGCAGCAGCCACGCCACGCCGAGCGGCAGCAGCACCGTCTCCACCAGGAAGATGGCGATCAGGGCGACGATGGCGTCGAGGATGGCGCGGCCGTCGCGCCAGATGCGCCGCACCCAGTCCTCCAGGTCGGCGCGGCCCGGCATCGCCTCCAGCAGGCCGCCGTCCTCCGTCAGCGCCTCGGGCCCCGGCTCGCTGGCGGCGAACAGCGCGATGCGCTCCTGGGCCGCGGCGTAGCGCTCCTGCAGGTAGGCCCGCGACACCGTCTCCACCGACAGCAGGGCCAGCGGCACGACGACCTTGGCCGCCGTCGCCAGCACCAGGACCGCCAGGAGCGCCCGCCCGGCGGGCGTGCCCAGCGTGCCCCGCCCCAGGCGCAGCGCCAGCACCCCCGCCAGCGGCACGCCCAGCAGGAGCAGGGCCGGCAGGTCGCCGACGATCTGCAGCGCCAGGCGCTCGACGGCGATGGCGGCGACCGCCCCCAGCATGACCGCGGAGAACTGCTCGACCACGTCGTCGAGGGGATCGAGCACCTGGCCCGGCCCGATCTGCGCCACGACGATGGAGACGTCCGTCGAGGCGAGCACCGACAGGGCGGCGTTCAGGCCGCGGGCGGCGGCGAAGGTGGCGAGCGCGCGCTCCTGGAGCGTGCCGAGGTAGCCGTCGGCGCGTTCGGCCGCCACGGTCTCGACGGCGACCAGCAGGGCCATGCCGGCCAGCAGCGCCAGCACCGCCGCGGCCCGTCGGCCCGGCCGCCGCAGGCGGCTCCACGCCTCGTCCATGCCCGCTCCCCCACGTCCTTGCGCCCGTCCTCGCGCGGAATTGACCTCCACGCCCAACCGCCCTAGGGTCGCGCGTCCGGTGGACGAGGGAAATGGAAAAGGATCGCGGGCGATGACGAGCGAACGGGAACTGGCACTGCAGGCGAAGGCGTGGCCGTTCGAGGAAGCGCGCAAGCTGGTGGCGCGCTTCGCCAAGACGCCGCCCGCCAAAGGCTACGTCCTGTTCGAGACGGGCTACGGCCCCTCGGGCCTGCCGCACATCGGCACCTTCGGCGAGGTGGTGCGCACCACCATGGTGCGCCATGCCTTCCAGTCCATGAGCGACCTGCCGACCCGGCTGTTCTGCTTCTCCGACGACATGGACGGCCTGCGCAAGGTGCCGGACAACATCCCCAACCGGGAGATGGTGGCGCAGCACCTGGGCAAGCCGCTGACCCGGGTGCCCGACCCGTTCGGCACGCACGAGAGCTTCGGCGCCCACAACAACGCGCGCCTGCGCGCCTTCCTCGACGGCTTCGGCTTCGAGTACGAGTTCCAGTCCTCCACCGACTGGTACACCTCGGGCCGCTTCGACGAGGCGCTGCTGAAGGTGCTGCGCCACTACGACGAGATCATGGCGGTGATGCTGCCGACGCTCGGCGAGGAGCGGCAGCAGAGCTACAGCCCGTTCCTGCCGGTCTCGCCCTCCACCGGCCGCGTCCTGCAGGTGCCGATCCTGGAGCGCGACGCGGATGCCGGCACCATCGTCTTCGAGGACGAGGACGGCCGCAAGGTCGAGACGCCGGTGACCGGCGGTGCGGTCAAGCTGCAGTGGAAGCCCGACTGGGGCATGCGCTGGTACGCGCTGGGCGTCGACTACGAGATGTCGGGCAAGGACCTGATCCCCTCGGTGGAGCTGGCCGGCAAGATCGTCCGCATCCTCGGCGGCACGCCGCCGGAGGGGTTCAACTACGAGCTCTTCCTCGACGACAAGGGCCAGAAGATCTCCAAGTCCAAGGGCAACGGCCTGACGGTGGAGGAGTGGCTGGCCTACGCCCCGCCGGAGAGCCTGGCCCTCTACATGTTCCAGAAGCCGAGGACGGCCAAGCGGCTGTTCTTCGACGTCATCCCGCGGGCGGTGGACGAGTACATCGCCTTCACCTCCAAGTTCCCGGCGGAGGAGCCGGCCAAGCGGCTGGAGAACCCGGCCTGGCACATCCACGGCGGCACCCCGCCGGAGGTCCGCGCCGACCTCAGCTTCGGCCTGCTCCTGAACCTCGCCGGGGTGGCCAACGCCGAGACCAAGGAGGTGATGTGGGGCTTCATCTCCCGCTACGCGCCGGAGGCGACGCCGGCCAACAGCCCGTTCCTCGACACGCTGGCCGGCTACGCCGTCCGCTACTACCAGGATTTCGTGAAGCCGACGAAGGCCTTCCGCGCGCCGACCGAGCAGGAGCGCGCGGCTCTGGCCGACCTGGTGACGGCGCTCGACGGCCTGCCGGCCGGTGCCGACGCGGCGACCATCCAGAACGAGGTGTTCGAGGTCGGCAAGCGCCACGGCTTCGCCGAGCTCAGGGCGTGGTTCGGGGCGCTCTACGAGGTACTGCTGGGGCAGAGCACGGGGCCGCGCATGGGCTCCTTCATCGAGCTCTACGGCCTCGACGAGACCAAGGCGCTGGTCCGCGCGAAGCTGGCGCAGTGACGGCGAAGGCGCCGACCGGGACCGGTGCGGCGCCTCCGACCGATCGGCGGGCGCCGGTCCGCAGCGTCTGGCGGACCGGCGCCCACGGCTCCCGATCGCGTTACTCCGCGGCTTCCACCACCAGCTTGCCGGCGAGCGGCGTGGTGGCGGCCTGGCGCTGGCGCATCGGCTTCAGCACGAAGACCGCCATGAGGGCGGCGATGCCGTTGACCGCGGCGGCGAAGACGAACACCGCCTGCCAGCTGCCGGTGGCCGACACGGCGACGTTGGCGAAGGGCACCACCAGCGAGGCCGTGCCCTTGGCGGTGTACAGCAGGCCGGCGTTGGTGGTGGCGAACTTCGAGCCGAAGGTGTCGCCGCAGCAGGCCGGGAACAGGCTGTAGATCTCGCCCCAGGCGAAGAACACGAGACCGGTCAGGACGACGAAGGCGACGGGGTGGTGGCCCCACTCGTTCAGCGCCAGGATGCCGACGCACTCCAGGGCGAAGGCGATGAACATGGTGTTCTCGCGGCCGATGTTGTCCGACACCCAGCCGAAGAAGGGACGCGTCAGGCCGTTGAGCACGCGGTCGATGGAGAGCGCGAAGGTGAGCGCCGGCAGGGTCAGGCCGAGGAGGCTGACCGGCGTGTGGTCGAGGCCGAAGTCCTTGGCGATCGGGCCGAGCTGGGCGGTCGCCATCAGACCGCCGGCGGCGACCATGACGAACATGACGTACATCACCCAGAACGTCGGCGTGCGCAGCATCTGCGCCGGGGTGTAGCTCTCGCGGGTCTGGTTCACCGCGCCCTTGGTGATCTCCGGCACCTGCCCGGCCTTGGGCGAGGCGAGCAGCCAGGCCAGCGCGAAGACGATCAGCCCCTGCCCCAGGCCGAAGGTCAGGAAGGTGGCCTCGTATCCCGAGGCTTCGATCATGTTGGCGATGGGGACGATGGTCACCGCCGATCCCGCGCCGAAGCCGGCGGCGGTCAGCCCGGCCGCCAGGCCGCGGCGGTCGGGGAACCACTTCAGCGCGTTGCCGACGCAGGTGCCGTAGACGCTGCCGGCGCCGACGCCGCCGACGGCCGCACCGACGTACAGCAGGAACAGCGAGTCGGCGAAGGAATTGATGGTCCACGAGACGGCGCAGAGGATGCCGCCGATCAGCACGACGATGCGCGGGCCGAACTTGTCGACGAACCACCCCTCGACCGGGACCAGCCAGGTCTCGGTGACGACGAAGATGGTGAAGGCGACCTGAATGGCGGCGCGGCCCCATTCATGCTTCTCGTTGATCGGCGCGACGAAAAGCGTCCAGCCGTACTGCAGGTTCGCGATCATCGACATGCAGATGACCCCAATGAACAGCTGGAGCCACCGGCCGCCGAAGGGGCCCTTGGTACCCTCCCTAGGGGCCTGGTGCATTTGCCTTCTCCTTGGTTGCGGTGCTTGTCTCTGGGTCAGGCGGTGCTTCGTTTCCGGCTTCTTGTCTCGGGGCGGCGTCGAGCCGGTGCCGTCACCCCGTTCGCTCTCGTCTGCGGTGTCGATCGGACGCGTCGTCGCCGACGGCGTCCATGTTCAACCAAAAATGGTACTCGCGCCGCCGCCGGTGCCATCGAGCCGTGGCTTCGGGCCCCTCGGACGGCAGCGTTACGCGGTATCTAATATCTGGCATACCAGATCTTGGCATACAAAGCACGGCGGCGCGGGGCGGGCAAGCGTTTTGTTGGGTGGCGCAGCTGCACGCGCTGCATACAATCATTGCGGCCGACGCGGGGCCGGGCGGAATCCGGCGCGTCCCGGCCGGCGGCCGGCCGGTGCACATGCGCGTGCTGCACCGCACATATGCCGAATTGGTATTACCTCCCTAAGACGGAGGCCGGTAGTGTGTCTTTCGACGACGGCACGTGTGCCGGGCGTTTCCTCCCTATACTCGAATCGCCGCACCCCACCCCGGGGCGCGGCGTTTTTTTGCCCGGGGGGAACGGCTGTGACGGCCGTCACACGGGATGCCGCCGGCGCTGTGGCAAGCTGCGGCGGTGCCGGACGGTCGGCGCCCCGGATGCATAAAAATCGCGATAAATTCGTCGTTCTTGGCTTGAAGGGGCACCGTCGTTGCGGCATCCTGGCGACGGGACGCAAGACGCAGCATGGCCGACATTTCCGACACGCCACCGTTCGTTCGGCACCACGACACCGCCAAGGCGCTGATGCGCACCTTCCAGGAGGCGGTCGAGCCGCACCTCGCCACCAAGGGCGCGATCTCGCGCGACGAGATGGCGCGCGCCTTCGCGACGATGATGGAGCAGTGGCCGCGGGTGCTGCCGCTGTTCGCCCGCACCTGCCACAGCTGCCTGGCGCACCGGGGGCCTTCCCGGACGGCCCACACCGGTGGGACCGACGGCGCGCCGGCGTGCGCCACCTGCGCCGCCGGCGCGTTCACCGAGGGCGGGCGGCGCCGGGACTATGTGACCCGGCTGATCTTCTCCTCCGTGCTCGGCACGCTGCCCGAGGAGTTCGATCCGCTCACCGGCGCGGTGTTCCCGCGCGTCGTCGCGCCCGGGCTGCAGAGCACGCTCGCCGCCCTCTTCTACGAGAAGGAGTGGGAGGCGATGAACGAGGACGCCGTCGCCGTGTTCCGCCAGGTCGGCACCGACCGCGACGGCGAGGTGTGGGAGCGCATCCGCCGCCACGCCACCCTGCCGGCGGTGACCGGTGCCATGTTCGTGCGCGTCCTGCTGCGCTTCAAGCAGTTCCACTTCCAGCGCCAGTCCTTCGTCCGCCGCATGACGGAGGCCCTGCGCGACACCCGCTTCGAGTTCACCGACGGCCACTTCGATTCGCTGTTCGAGGCGATGTTCGGCCATCTGCGCGACGACCTGGCGAGCGAACTGGGGCGCGCCCGCGTCGATGTGCGCTACGGCGACGACACGTCCGGCCACCTGCTGCGCATCTTCGACCAGTTCGACCGGCGCCGCCAGGAAGCCGCCCAGCCCATCCGCTCGCTGGGCGGCGCGCGGCGGCTGCCCGGCGCGGCGCGGCGCTGAGGCCCCCTCGCGAGAGGAACGGAACCACTTCACCGCGCCAACGGTTTTCGGGAGCGTGGCAAAGGTGGAGGTGGGAGATGGCTTCCAAAGACGGTGGACGCACGTCGAACCGTGGCTTTGCGTCGATGGATCGTGACCGGCAGCGGGAGATCGCCAGCAAGGGCGGGGAAAGCGTGCCGGCCGCCAAGCGAAGCTTCTCGAAGGATCCGGCTCTGGCGGCCGCCGCCGGCCGCAAGGGCGGGCGCAGCGTGCCGGCGGCCGCCCGCAGCTTCTCGCGCAACCCGTCCTTGGCGGCCGAGGCCGGCCGCAAGGGCGGGCAGGCGAGCCACGGCGGCCGCGGCCCCGAGTCCGCGGCCGAGCACGGCGACTGACGCGGCCGCGGCCCGGAACGGCGAAGAGGCCCCCGTCCCGGCCGGGACGGGGGCCTCTTCGTGATCCGACGCGCCGCTCAGGACGCCAGCTTGTCCAGCTCGCGCAGGATCGAGTCGCCCATCACCGTGGTCGAGCAGCGGGCCATGCCCGGCGCCATGATGTCGCTGGTGCGCATGCCGCCGGCGAGCACGTTCTGCACCGCCTTCTCGATCATGTCGGCGTCCGTCCCGCGGTCGAACGAATAGCGCAGGGCCATGGCGAACGACAGCAGGGTGGCGATCGGGTTGGCGAGGTCCTTGCCGGCGATGTCGGGCGCCGAGCCGTGCACCGGCTCGTACAGCGCCTTGCGGTTGCCCTGGGCGTCGGCGGCGCCCAGCGAGGCCGACGGCAGCATGCCGAGCGACCCCGTCATCATCGCCGCCTCGTCCGACAGGATGTCGCCGAACAGGTTGTCGGTGACGATGACGTCGAACTGCTTCGGGTTGCGCAGCAGCTGCATGGCGCAGTTGTCGGCGTACATGTGCTCGAGCTGGACGTCGGAGAACTGCTCCTCGTGCAGCTTGATGACCTCCTGGCGCCACAGGCGGCCGGACTCCATGACGTTCGCCTTCTCGACCGAGTGCAGCTTCTTGCCGCGCTTGCGCGCCAGCTCGAAGGCCACGGCGGCGACCCGGCGGATCTCGCTGGTGGTGTAGACCTGGGTGTTGATGCCGCGGCGCTCGCCGTTGGGCAGGTCCTCGATGCCGCGCGGCTCGCCGAAATAGACGCCGCCCGTCAGCTCGCGCACGATCATCAGGTCGAGGCCGCGGATGACGTCCGGCTTCAGGGTCGAGGCGTCGATCAGCGCGTCGAAGACCACCGCCGGGCGCAGGTTGGCGAACAGGCCCAGTTCCTTGCGCAGGGCCAAGAGACCGGCCTCGGGACGGATCTCGAAGGCGACGTTGTCCCACTTCGGCCCGCCGACCGCGCCCAGCAGGACCGCGTCCGCCGCCTTGGCGTCGGCCAGCGTCTCGTCCGACAGCGGCACCCCGTGGGCCTCGATGGCGGCGCCGCCGACCAGGCCTTCGGTCACGTCGAACGGGACGCCGCGCTTGCGGTCCATCCAGTCGATGACGCGGCGCACCTGCCGCATGACTTCCGGGCCGATACCGTCGCCGGGGAGGAACAGGATCTTCTTGGGGGCGGCCATCTTACGCGGGCTCCGCTTTCTTGGTGTCTCTAAGGTGTGGTCGGTGATTGGATGCGGGCGCCTCGGGCGCTCACATCGCCAGCCAGGGCTGCTGCGTGCGGCGGCCGGCCTCGAAGCTGTCGATGGCCGCGACCTGCTGCAGCGTCAGGCCGATGTCGTCGAGGCCGTTGAGCAGGCAGTTCTTGCGGAACGGGTCCACGTCGAAGGGGATCGAGCCGCCGTCGGGGCCGGTGATCACCTGCTTCTCCAGGTCCACCGTGATCACCGCGTTGGCGCCGCGCGCGGCGTCGTCGAGCAGCAGGTCCACCTGCTCCTTCGGCAGCTTGATCGGCAGGATGCCGTTCTTGAAGCAGTTGTTGAAGAAGATGTCGGCGAAGCTCGGCGCGATCACGCAGCGGATGCCGAAGTCGAGCAGCGCCCACGGCGCGTGCTCGCGGGACGACCCGCAACCGAAATTATCGCCCGCCACCAGGATCTTCGCGCCGCGATAGGCGGGACGGTTCAGCACGAAGCCGTCGACCTCCTTGCCGTCGGGGGTGTAGCGCATCTCGTCGAAGAGGTGCTTGCCCAGGCCCGTCCGCTTGATGGTCTTCAGGAACTGCTTGGGGATGATCATGTCGGTGTCGACGTTGATCATCGGCAGCGGAGCGGCAACGCCCGTGAGTACGGTGAACTTTTCCATCGCAATACCTGTCGCGCGCGAAATTTCGGCAAAGCGCCGATAGGACTCCGGTGAATAGCAGACTGAGGCCGCCGATGCCAGAGGCAGGTTCGGCCCGTTTCCGCACGGCGGAAGCGAACCGCCCGCACCGGTTCGAGCGGCGCGGCGGTCCCCGGCCGGCGGGGTCCGGGCCGTTCGTTATGGAATGAAGGCGGCCGATGTGCTGTTAATTCCCGACACCGCCCTGCCGCCGGGTGCCCGAGAGATGACCATCGCCACCGTCGACCGCGCGACCTCGCCTGCCGCCGGACCTGCCGCGGCCGCCGGGCCCGCCTGTGCCGGTCGGGCGCCGGCGGTCGCCGTGCTCGTGCCCTGCTACAACGAGGCGGCGGCGATCGGCACCGTGGTGCGCGACTTCCGCACCGCCCTCCCCGGCGCCACGGTGTACGTCTACGACAACAATTCCACGGACCGCACGGCGGAGGCGGCGCGGGCGGCCGGCGCCGTGGTGCGGCACGAGCCGCTGCAGGGCAAGGGCAACGTCGTGCGCCGCATGTTCGCCGACGTCGAGGCGGACGTGTACGTCCTGGTCGACGGCGACGACACGTACGACGCCGCCGCGGCGCCGCTGATGGTGCAGCGGCTGTGGGAGGACCAGCTCGACATGGTCAACGCGGCGCGCGTCACCGACATCGTCGCCGCCTACCGTCCCGGCCACCGCTTCGGCAACCGCCTGCTG
Organism: Azospirillum sp. ST 5-10; assembly: GCF_051225715.1. Lineage (NCBI taxonomy): Bacteria > Pseudomonadati > Pseudomonadota > Alphaproteobacteria > Rhodospirillales > Azospirillaceae > Azospirillum > Azospirillum sp. ST 5-10. The sequence continues at coordinate 45,676 of NZ_JBPJSP010000018.1, read as the reverse complement.
ACGGGGATCGTCTCCGGCATCTTCGGCAACCGCATCCAGGACATGCTGTCGGGCTACCGGGTCTTCTCGCGCCGTTTCGTGAAGACCTTCCCGGCGCTCGCCTCGGGCTTCGAGACCGAGACCGAGCTGACGGTGCACGCGCTGGAGTTGCGCATGCCCATCGCCGAGGTGAAGACCCCCTACAAGAACCGTCCGGCCGGCTCCGCCAGCAAGCTGCGCACCTTCCGCGACGGCTTCCGCATCCTCAAGACGATCCTCATCCTGGTGAAGGAGGAGCGGCCCCTGCCCTTCTTCGCCGGCGTCGCGGCGGCGCTGAGCGCGCTCGCGGTCGTCCTCGCCCTGCCCCTGGTCACCACCTATCTGGAGAGCGGGCTGGTGCCGCGGCTGCCGACGGCGGTGCTGGCGACGGGGCTGGTGCTGACGGGCATGCTGGCCCTCGCCTGCGGGCTGATCCTCGATACGGTCACCCGCGGGCGGCACGAGATCAAGCGGCTGCGCTACCTCACCATCCCCGCGCCGGGCACGCTGCCCGCGCCGCGCGGCACGGAGACGGCGGCCGCCAGGGACGAGGTGCGGTGGTGACGGCATCCGGTGGACGCCTCCCGCGGCTGGCCCGGCAGGTCGGCGCCTTCGGCGCCGTCGGGGTGGCCGGACTGCTGGTGGACGTGGCGGCGCTCTACGCGCTGCTCCACGGGCTCGGGCTGGAGGCGATGGGCCAGGCCGGCTTCCTGGCGGCGCGGGTGCCCTCCTTCTTCGCCGCGGCGACGGCGACCTGGGCACTGAACCGCGCCTTCACCTTCCGCAACGCCCGCCCCGAGCCGCTGTGGCGGCAGTGGGCCAAGTTCATCGCCGCCAACTCGGTGGGCGGCGTCCTCAACTACATGGCCTACGCCGGCTGCATCGCCTACGGCGCGCCCTTCATCGCCCACCCCGAGCTGGCGGTGGCGGCGGGCTCGCTGGCCGGCATGGTGTTCAACTTCACCGCCTCCAAGTTCCTGGTGTTCCGCGAGGCGTGAGCGCGCCGCCGCCGCGTTGCCCCCACGGACTTGGCATGGACTTGGATGGGTGCGACGCCATATAACGGCGGTCATGACGCGCGACTTCCTGAAGATGCACGGGCTCGGCAACGACTTCGTCGTGGTCGACGCCCGCACCGAGCCGTTCGCTCCGGCCGAGGCCGGGGTGCGGGCGATCGCCGACCGCAAGACCGGCGTGGGCTGCGACCAGTTCATCGTGGTGGAGCCGCCGCGCAGCGCCGACGCGCTGGCGCTGATGCGCATCCGCAACGCCGACGGCGGCGAGGTGGAGGCCTGCGGCAACGCCGCGCGCTGCGTCGCCTGGCTGCTGATGGAGGAGACCGGCGCCGACCACGTGCGCTTCGAGACCCTGTGCGGCCCGCTGGAGGCCTGGCGGGCGGGGCCGGAGTCGGTGACGGTCGACATGGGCCCGGCGCGGCTGGAGTGGGGCGAGATCCCGCTGGCCCGTGCCGTCGACACCCTGCATCTGCCGCTGGCCCAGGACGGCGTCGCCGACCCGGTGGCGGTCAACATGGGCAATCCGCACTGCGTCTTCTTCGTCGACGACGCCGAAGCGGTCGACGTCGCGCGCATCGGCCCGGGCCTGGAGCACCATCCCCTGTTCCCCGAGCGCACCAACGTGGAGTTCGCCAGCGTGCTCGGCCGCTCGCACATCCGCATGCGGGTGTGGGAGCGCGGCGTCGGCATCACCCGGGCCTGCGGCACCGGCGCCTGCGCCACCCTGGTGGCGGCGGCCCGGCGCGGCCTGACCGCCCGCAAGGCCGACGTGGTGCTGGACGGCGGCACCCTGACCATCGAATGGACCGACGCCGGCCGCGTGCTGATGACCGGTCCGGTCGCCGTCGCCTTCACCGGCCGCCTGGCGGCCGGGCTGGGATCGCCATGAGCACCATCACCGCGCCGCCCAGGGACCCGGAGATCGTCACCTTCGGCTGCCGCCTCAACAGCTACGAGTCGGAGGTCATGCGGGCGCACGCCCGCAACGCCGGTCTCGAGAACGTCGTCATCGTCAACACCTGCGCCGTCACCTCCGAGGCCGAGCGCCAGGCGCGCCAGACCATCCGCAAGCTGCGCCGGGAGAACCCGACCGCCCGCATCGTCGTGACCGGCTGCGCGGCGCAGATCGACCCCGCGCGCTACGCCGCCATGGCCGAGGTCGACCAGGTGCTGGGCAACCAGGAGAAGCTGCAGCCCGAGAGCTGGGGCCTGGCCCCGGCCGAGAAGGTGCTGGTCAACGACATCATGTCGGTGAAGGAGACCGCCGGGCATCTGATCGGCGGCTTCGAGGACCGCGCCCGCGCCTTCGTCCAGGTGCAGCAGGGCTGCGATCACCGCTGCACCTTCTGCATCATCCCCTACGGCCGCGGCCCCTCGCGCTCGGTGCCGATCGGCGCCGTGGTCGACCAGGTGCGGGCGCTGGTGGCGGCCGGCTACACCGAGGTGGTGCTGTCCGGTGTCGACATCACCAGCTACGGCCCCGACCTGCCGGGGACGCCGACGCTCGGGCAGATGGTGCGCCGCCTGCTCGCCTGCGTGCCGGAGCTGCCGCGCCTGCGCCTCTCCTCGCTCGACTGCATCGAGATCGACGACGATCTCTGGCGCCTGATCGCCGAGGAGCCGCGGCTGATGCCGCACCTGCACCTGTCCCTGCAGGCCGGCGACGACCTCATCCTCAAGCGCATGAAGCGCCGCCACAGCCGCGCCGACGCGGTCGCCTTCTGCGAGCGGGTGCGCTCCCTGCGCCCCGACATGGTGTTCGGCGCCGACCTCATCGCCGGCTTCCCCACCGAGGACGAGGCGATGTTCGCCAACAGCCTGGCGCTGGTCGAGGACTGCGGGCTGACCTGGCTGCACGTCTTCCCCTACAGCCCGCGCCCCGGCACGCCGGCCGCCCGCATGCCGCAGGACAACGCCCCCCGCCGCAAGGAGCGCGCGGCGCGCCTGCGCGAGGCCGGCGCCGCGGCGGTGCGGCGCCATCTGGAGGCGCAGGTCGGCCGCAGCGCGACGGTGCTGGTGGAGAAGGACGACCTCGGCCGCACCGAGCACTTCGCCGAGATCCGCCTGGGCCGGCCCTTCGCGCCCGGCACGCTGGTCCGCGCCGCGATCGTCGGCCGCGACGGCGAGCGGCTGGTCGGCCGGCCCGTCGAGACCGCCGATACAGGGAGTTCGGAGCGCCCATGATCCTGCGCTGGTTCGGCCGCAAGAAGCCCGAGGAGCAGACGACTCCGGCCGACGACCGCCCGGCGGCGCCGGCCGCCGCGCCGGAGACGCCGGAGACGGTGACGCCGGAGACCGTGACGCCGGAGACGGCGCAACCCGAGGTGCACCCGGAGACCCCGGAGCTGCCCGAGGACCTGCCGCCCGCCCCCGCTGTCGAGACGCCGCCGCCGGAACCGATCGCCCCCTCCGACGCCGAGATGGCGGAGGACGAGGCGGAGGAGCCGCCGCCGCCCGCCGCCGCACCGGCGGCAGCGCCGGCCCAGCCAACGGCCGAAGCGCCGAAGAAGGGCTGGCTGTCGCGCCTGCGCGACGGGCTGTCCAAGTCGTCGTCGCGGCTGACCGAGGGCATCTCCGGCATCTTCACCAAGCGCAAGCTCGACGACGAGGCGCTGGAGGAGCTGGAGGAGCTGCTGATCACCGCTGACCTCGGGCCCGTCACCGCCGCCAAGATGACGGCGGAGCTGGCGCGCACCCGCTTCGGCAAGGAGGTGACGCCCGACGAGGTCAAGCGGGCGCTGGCCGCCGAGGTGGCGAAGATCGTCGGCCCGGTGGCCAAGCCGCTGACCATCGACACGGGCGCCAAGCCGCACGTGATCCTGGTGGTCGGCGTCAACGGCACGGGCAAGACGACGACCATCGGCAAGCTGGCCCGCCAGTTCCGCGACGAGGGCAGGAGCGTCATGCTGGCGGCCGGCGACACCTTCCGCGCCGCCGCGGTCAGCCAGCTCAAGATCTGGGGCGAGCGCACGGGCTGTCCGGTGGTCGCCAAGGACACCGGCGCCGACGCCGCCGGCCTCGCCTACGAGGCGCTGGAGCGGGCGCGGCGCGAAGGGGTCGACGTGCTGCTGATCGACACCGCCGGCCGCCTGCAGAACAAGGCCGGCCTGATGGACGAGCTGAAGAAGATCGTCCGCGTCATCAAGAAGCTGGACGAGACCGCGCCGCACACGACCCTGCTGACGCTCGACGCCACCACCGGCCAGAACGCCCACAGCCAGGTCGAGGTGTTCCGCGACATGGTCAGCGTCGGCGGGCTGATCCTGACCAAGCTGGACGGCTCGGCCCGCGGCGGCGTCCTGGTGGCGCTGGCGGAGAAGTTCAAGCTGCCGGTGCACGCCATCGGCGTCGGCGAGGGGGTGGAGGACCTGCGCCCCTTCGACGCCGACCAGTTCGCCCGCTCGCTCATGGGGCTGGAGGCGCGGTGACGGGGGTGGTCGCGGCGGTCCCCCCTCCTGACCTCCCCCCACTGCGCGGGGGGAGGAACTAGGCCCTCCCCCGCGTCAGTGGGGGAGGGTTGGGTGGGGGGCGACCACGCCCCTCACGCCCCCCGCACCCAGCGCCGCAAGGCCGCGTCCTGGCGCGGCCCCTCGCGCTCCAGCGCTTTGGCGAGGGCGGCCAGGCTGTCGAGGTTGTGCACCGGGCGGAACTCGTCGACGTGGGGCAGCAGGGCCCGCACGCCCGAGGACTTCGGCGCGAACCCCTCCCAGCGCAGCAGCGGGTTCAGCCAGATCAGGCGCCGGCAGCTCTTGTGCAGCCGCTCCGCCTCGGCCGCCAGCCCCTCGCCGGCGTCGCGGTCGAGGCCGTCGGTGATCAGCAGCACCACCGCCCCCTGCCCCAGCACGCGGCGCGCCCAGACCCGGTTGAACTCGTGCAGGGTGGCGCCGATCCGCGTGCCGCCGGACCAGTCCGGCACCGCGGCGGAGACGGCGTCCAGCGCCACGTCGACGTCGCGCTGGCGCAGATGGCGCGTGATGTGGCTGAGCCGGGTGCCGAACACGAAGCTGTGCACCCGGTCGCGGTCGTTGGTCAGCGCGTGCAGGAAGTGCAGCAGCATGCGCGAGTAGCGGCCCATCGAGCCGGAGATGTCGCACAGCACCACCAGCGGCGGCGGCCGGGTGCGGCGGCGGCGGCGCGCGAGGTCGGCGACGTCGCCGCCGCTGCGCAGCATGCGCCGCAGGGTGGCGCGCGGGTCGATCCGGGGGCCGCGCGGATCGGGACGGTGGCGGCGCGTCGCCGCCTCGGCGATCGGCAGGGCGAGGCGGGCCAGCAGGCGCTTGGCCTCGGCCAGCTCGTCGCCCGACATCTTCTCGAAGTCCTTGGCCTGCAGCACCTCCCGGTCGGAGACGGTGAAGGCGGCGTCGAGCTCGACCTCGGTCTTCTCCGGCGCCTCCTCCGCACCGTCCCCGGGGCCGCGCAGCGCCTCGGCGACCCGGCGCGACAGCGCCTTCGCATCGGACGGCGGCACCGCGCGCAGACCGGGCAGCATCATGCCGATCATGCGCTTCAGCAGGTCGGGGTTGCGCCAGAAGACGTGGAAGGCCTGGTCGAACACCGGCCGCTGGTCGCGCCGGTTGACGAACACCGCGTGCAGCGCCCAGTAGAAGTCGCGGCGGTTGCCGAGGCCGACCGCCTCCACCGCCTCGACCGCCTGCAGCACCTTGCCCGGCCCCACCGGCAGGCCGGCGGCGCGCAGCGCCCGGGCGAAGTGCATGAGGTTGGCGACGAGGCGCGCGTCGCCGACCGGCGAGGCGGGGGCGCTCATGGCGCCCGGGTGGCGGCCAGCTCGGTCTTAACCTGGGCGAGCAGACGGGCCGCCTCGCTGCCCTGGATGCGGGCGATGTCGTCCTGGTACTTCAGCAGCGTGCCGAGCGTGTCGTTGATGGTGGCGGGGTCGAGCTCGAGCTGGTTCAGCTCCACCAGGGCCTGCGCCCAGTCCAGGGTCTCGGCCACGCCCGGCGCCTTGTAGAGGTCCATGGCCCGCAGCGCCTGGACGAAGCCGACGACCTGCGCCGCCAGCCGCGCGTCGGCCCCCGGCGCCTTGACCCGCAGGATTTCCCGCTCGCGGGCCGAGTCGGGAAAGTCGACCCAATGGTAGAAGCAGCGGCGCTTCAGCGCGTCGTGGATCTCGCGGGTGCGGTTGGAGGTGACGATGACCACCGGCGGCTCCGGCGCCCGGATGGTGCCGAACTCGGGGATCGTCACCTGGAAGTCCGACAGCACCTCCAGGAGATAGGCCTCGAACGGCTCGTCGGTGCGGTCCAGCTCGTCGATCAGCAGGACGGGGGCGCCGGCGAGGTCGGGCTCCAGGGCCTGGAGCAGCGGCCGCTTGATGAGGAAGCGGTCGGAGAACAGGTCGGCCGCCAGGGCGTCGCGGTCGCGGTCGCCGGAGGCTTCGGCCAGCCGGATCTCCATCATCTGGCGGGCGTAGTTCCACTCGTAGACCGCCGCCGCCACGTCCAGCCCCTCGTAGCACTGCAGGCGCACGAGCCGGCGCCCCAGGGTGCGGGAGAGCACCTTGGCGATCTCGGTCTTGCCGACCCCCGCCTCGCCCTCCAGGAACAGCGGGCGCTTCAGCTTGAGGGCGAGGTAGAGCGCCGTGGCCAGCGCCCGGTCGCCGACGTAGTCGCCGCGCGCCAGCAGCTCCAGCGTGGCGTCGACCGAGGTGGGAAGGGATGTGGGCATGAGGGGAAGGTAACCGTCACCGTGGCAAAGGCAAGGGAGTGATCGTGGCGGCCCCCCCTCCTGACCTCCCCCACTTGCGCGGGGGGAGGAAAGAAGCCCTCCCCCGCGTCAGTGGGGGAGGGTTGGGTGGGGGTCCGCCGCGACCGCTCAGCCGGACGCGGCCGTCACCGCGCGCTTCGCCATGACGCCGACGAGGTGGGCGCGGTAGTCGGGGCCGGCGTGGATGTCGCCGTTGAGGCCGTCGGCCTCCACCGCGATGCCGTTCAGCGCGTCCGGCCGGAAGTCGGCCGCCAGCGCCGCCTCCATCTCCGGCACGCGGAACACGGACGGCCCGGCGCCGGTGACGGCGACCCTCACCGCCGCCCCGAAACGCGCCACGAACACGCCGACCAGGGCGTAGCGGCTGGCGGGGTGGCGGAACTTGGCGTAGGCCGCCTTGTCCGGCACCTTGAAGCGCACGCCGACCACCAGCTCGCCCGGCTCCAGCGCCGTCTCGAACAGGCCGGTGAAGAAGCCGTCGCCGGCGACCTCGCGCCGGTCGGTCTTCACCGTGGCATCGAGCGCCACCACGGCGGCGGGGTAGTCGGCAGCCGGGTCGGCGTTGGCGACGGAGCCGCCCATGGTGCCGCGGTTGCGCACTTGGCGGTCGCCGATGCTCTCCGCCAGGTCGGCCAGCGCCGGGATGCGCCGGCGCACGAGGTCGCTGGTGGCGACCTCCACGTGCCGGGTGAAGGCGCCGACGTAGAGGCCGTCGCCCTCCTCGCGCACGCCCGTCAGTTCGGGCACGTGCGACAGGTCGACCAGCTCGCCCGGCTGGGCGAGACGCTGCTTCAGGGTCGGCAGCAGGGTCATGCCGCCCGACAGCGGCCTGGCGTCCTCCGACTGCGTGAGGATGGCGACGGCGTCGGCGAGCGACGTCGGGCGGCGGTATTCGAAGGCGTACATGGGGTCTCCTCCCTCACTCGGCCGCCATGGCGGGACGGGACTCGTTGATGGCGCGCCACACCTTCTCCGGGGTGGCGGGCATCTCCAGGTGGGTGATGCCGTGCTCGGCCAGCGCGTCGATCACCGCGTTCATCACGGCGGCCGAGGCGCCGATCGTGCCGGCCTCGCCGCAGCCCTTCACGCCCAGGGGGTTGTGGGTGCAGGGCTGGTCCTCGTGGTAGCTCACCGTGAAGGACGGCACGTCGTCGGCCCGCGGCATGCAGTAGTCCATGTAGGACCCGGTCAGGAGTTGGCCGCTCTCGTCGTAGACGCAGTTCTCGTAGAGCGCCTGCCCGATGCCCTGGACGATGCCGCCGTGCACCTGCCCCTCGACGATGAGGGGGTTGATGACCCGGCCGAAATCGTCGACGGCGGTGAAGGCCACCACCTCGGTGACGCCGGTCTCGGGATCGATCTCCACCTCGCAGACGTGGCAGCCGTTGGGATAGGTGAAGTTCTTCGGGTCGTAGAAGGCCTGCTCGTCGAGCCCCGGCTCCAGCTCGTCGAGCGGGAAGTTGTGGGGGACGTAGGCGGCGAGCGAGATGTCGGCGATGCCGACGCTCTTGTCGGTGCCGGCGACGGTGAAACGGCCGTCCTTGACCTCGATGTCGGCCTCGGCCGCCTCCATCAGGTGGGCGGCGATCTTCCTGGCCTTGCGCTCGACCTTGTCCATCGCCTTGACCAGCGCCGAACCGCCGACCGCCAGCGAGCGCGAGCCGTAGGTGCCCATGCCGAAGGGCACCTTGGCGGTGTCGCCGTGGATGATGTCCACGTTCTCGATGGGGATGCCGAAGCGGTCGGCGACGATCTGCGCGAAGGTCGTCTCGTGCCCCTGGCCATGGCTGTGGGAGCCGGTGAACACCGACACCGAACCGGTGGGGTGGAAGCGCACCTCCGCCGACTCGTAGAGGCCGGCCCGCGCGCCGAGCGCGCCGGCGACGTTGGACGGCGCGATGCCGCACGCCTCGATGTAGGTGGCGAAGCCGATGCCGCGCAGCTTGCCGCGGGCCTTCGACTCCGCCTTGCGGGCGGCGAAGCCGGCGTAGTCGACGATCGGCAGGGCCATGTCGAGGTTCTTGGCGAAGTCGCCGGTGTCGTACTCCAGCGCCACCGGCGTGGCGTAGGGCATCGCCTCCTTGGGTACGAAGTTGCGCCGGCGGATCTCGGTGCGGTCCATCCCGATCTCCCGCGCCGCCGTGTCGACCAGCCGCTCGATCAGGTAGCAGGCCTCGGGGCGGCCGGCGCCGCGGTAGGCGTCGACCGGGGCGGTGTTGGTGAACAGCGCCTTCACCTCGGCGTAGATCGCCGGCGTCTTGTACTGGCCGGCCAGCAGGGTGGCGTAGAGATAGGTCGGGATCGAGGTGGAGAAGGTGGAGAGGTACGCCCCCATGTTCGCCACCGTGGAGACGCGCAGGGCCAGGAAATGGCCGTCCTCGTCCAGCGCCAGCTCGGCGTGGGACAGGTGGTCGCGGCCGTGGGCGTCGGACAGGAAGCTCTCCGAGCGCTCGGCGGTCCACTTCACCGGCCGGCCGACCTTCTTGGCCGCCCAGGTGACGATGGCCTCCTCGCCGTAGTGGAAGATCTTCGAGCCAAAGCCGCCGCCGACGTCGGGCGCCACCACGCGCAGCTTGTGCTCGGGGATGCCCAGCACGAAGGCGCCCATCAGCAGGCGGATGACGTGCGGGTTCTGGGAGGTGGTGGTCAGCGTGTGCTCGCCGCTCGCCGGATCGTACTCGCCGAGTGCGGCGCGCGGCTCCATGGCGTTGGGGACGAGGCGGTTGTTGACGAGGTCGAGCTTGGTGACGTGGGCCGCCCGGGCGAAGGCGGCGTCCACCGCGGCGGCGTCGCCGAGATGCCAGTCGTAGCAGACGTTGTCGGCGACCTCGTCGTGCACCGCGGTCGCTCCGGCCTCCAGCGCCGCGCGCAGGGAGGCGACGGCCGGCAGCTCCTCGTAGTCGACCTCGATCAGCTCGGCCGCGTCCTTGGCCTGGGCGGTCGACTCGGCGATCACCACGGCGACGGGGTCGCCGACGTAGCGCGCCTTGTCGCGGGCGATCGGGAAGTGCGGCGGCTCCTTCATCGGCGAGCCGTCCTTGTTGTGGATCAGCCAGCCGCAGGGCAGGCCGTTGACGCCGTCGGCCGCCATGTCGGCGCCGGTGAACACGGCCACCACGCCGGGCGCCGCCGCCGCGGCCGCGGTGTCGATGCCGCGGATGCGCGCGTGGGCGTGCGGCGAGCGGAGCAGGTAGGCCTGGGTCTGGTTGGGCCGCTTGATGTCCTCGGTGTAGGTGCCGCGGCCGGTCAGGAAGCGCTTGTCCTCGCGCCGGCGCACGCTGGCGCCGATGCCGGTGGGGTTCGCCATTGCAGAGTTCCTCCCATCGAACCGGTTGTCGTTATTCCGCCGCCTCGGCCGTCGCCGGCGCGCCGGCGCGCATCGTCTCGGCGCCGGCCAGCACCGCCTTGACGATGTTGTGGTAGCCGGTACAGCGGCAGATGTTGCCTTCCAGCCCCTCGCGGACGTCGGCCTCGCTGGGCGTGGGGTTGGCCTTCACCAGGTCGATGGCGCTCATCACCATCCCGGGCGTACAGAACCCGCACTGCAGGCCGTGGTGCTCGCGGAACGCCTCCTGCATCGGGTGCAGGGTGCCGTCGGCCGCCGCCAGACCCTCGATGGTGGTGACGGCGCTGCCGTCCGCCTGGGCGGCCAGCATGGTGCAGGACTTGACCGAGCGGCCGTCGACATGGACGACGCAGGCGCCGCACTGGCTGGTGTCGCAGCCCACATGGGTGCCGGTGAGGCCGAGATGCTCGCGCAGGAAGTGGACGAGCAGCGTGCGCTCCTCGACCTCCCGCGTGACCGTCTTGCCGTTGACGGTCAGGGTGACGGTACAGCTCATGCCTTGATCTCCTCCCTTGGGACGGCCGGTCCGCGTCCGGCGGCCGGCCCGGTCGACGCATGCGCCGAATCATGCCGCGATCCCCGACCTTTCGTAAAGGACGACGATAGTCTGCCCGACGAACATGTCCGGATGCGTCCGCGCGGGGTCGGACACGTTTTCCGTGCCCCTTTGCGGCGGCGGAGCGGTGTGCCATGTGTTTGGTGCCGAAGGGACCCGCAGAGCACCGGAGCCGTCATGACCGATCCCGCCCACTCGCCGCCCAGAGCGTTGCCGCCGGGCCCGCTGCCGCCGGGCCCGCTCGGCCGCTTCGACGACGCCGACGCGGCGTTGGCGCAGGTGCGGGCCATCTGGGACCGCAACGCCGCCTGGCTGCGCGCCCGCTTCACCGCCTTCACCCGGGGCGAGGACCCGCCGGCGCGCGTGCACGCCGGCTATCCCTACGTCACCCTGACCACCGACACGGTGGCGACGGTCGACACCCGCCTGTCCTACGGCTTCGTCGAGGGGCCGGGCGTGCACACGACGACCCTGACCCGCCCCGACCTGTTCGCCGGCTACTACCGCGAGCAGTTCCGGCTGCTGCTGAAGAACCACGGCGTGCCGCTGGAGGTCGGGGTGAGCGAGGAGGCGATCCCCATCCACTTCGCCTTCCCCGACGGCCTCTACGTCGAGGGCGACCTGACCCGCGACCGGCTGATGCGCCTGCCCGACCTGTTCGACCTGCCGGACCTGGCGCGCATGGACGACACCATCGTCAACGGCACCTGCGACGCCGACGCCCCGCGCCCGCTGTCCCTGTTCACCGCACCCCGCGTCGACTACTCACTGCACCGCCTGAAGCACTACACGGCGACGTCGCCCGAGCACTTCCAGAACTTCGTGCTGTTCACCAACTACCAGTTCTACGTGGACGAGTTCATCAAGCTCGCCCACGAGATCATGAGCCCGACCGACGACCCGGACGCCGCCGCCTACCGGCGCCAGTACGACAGCTTCGTCGAGCCGTCGGACCTCGTCACGCCGAACCGCAACCTGCATCCCGACGCCCGCCCCGACGAGGCGACGCTGACCCGCCGGCTGCGCCTGCCGCAGATGCCGGCCTACCACCTGACGCGGCCCGACGGGAACGGCATCACCCTGGTCAACATCGGCGTCGGCCCGTCCAACGCCAAGACCATCACCGACCACATCGCCGTGCTGCGCCCGCACGCCTGGATCATGCTGGGCCACTGCGCCGGCCTGCGCTCGACCCAGCGCCTCGGCGACTACGTGCTGGCGCACGGCTACGTGCGCGACGACCACGTGCTCGACGCCGATCTGCCGACCTGGGTGCCGGTGCCGGCGCTGGCCGAGGTGCAGCGCGCCCTGGAGACGGCGGTGGAGCGCATCACCGGCCTGTCGGGCTACGCGCTGAAGAGCCTGATGCGCACCGGCACCGTGGCGACCATCGACAACCGCAACTGGGAACTGCGCGACCACCGCGAGCCCCTGCAGCGCTTCAGCCAGAGCCGGGCCATCGCGCTCGACATGGAATCCGCCACCATCGCCGCCAACGGCTTCCGCTTCCGCGTCCCCTACGGCACCTTGCTGTGCGTCTCCGACAAGCCGCTGCACGGCGAACTGAAGCTGCCCGGCATGGCCGACCACTTCTACCGCGAGCGGGTCGACCAGCATCTCAAGATCGGCGTGCTGGCCATGGAACTGCTGCACGAGAACGGGCTGGAGACCCTGCATTCCCGCAAGCTGCGCAGCTTCGCCGAGGTGGCGTTCCAGTAGGAGATCGGCGATGCCCGTTGACCATCTCCATGCGTCGCATCACCTTCTTCGGATCGGGCATGGAGTCGGCCATGGGCAAGATGGTGACGGTCCAAGAGGCGCAAACCCAACTGGAGCGCCTTCTGGAGCAGGTGGGGCATGGCGAGGATGTCGTCATCGCCCGGGACGGCAAGCCGGTCGCCCGGCTGGTGCCCGCTGGCCGATCGGCGGCCAAGCGCATTCCCGGCGTCGCCAAGGGCCAGTTCTCTGTACCCGATTCTTTCTTCGACCCACTGCCCGACGATGAAACGGCGGCGTGGGAGCGGTGAGGGTCCTTCTCGACACGCACGCGCTGCTCTGGTGGCTGTTGGACGACCCCAGACTGTCGCGTCCGGCCCGCGACACGATCGGGAACGGCGACAACATGGTGATGGCCAGCGCCGCGAGCAGCTGGGAAATCGCCACCAAGGTGCGCATCGGCAAACTGCCTGGAGCGGATGATCTGGTCCGCCGATTGGACGGGTTCCTCCTCTCCAGTCACATCGGGCTTCTCGACATCACACTGGCTCACGCGGTGCTCGCCGGGAGTTTGGATGCACGGCATCGGGACCCGTTCGACCGCATGCTTGCGGCCCAGAGTCGGATCGAATCGATGCCGTTGATCACCAATGATCCTGTGTTCCAGTCCTTTGGCGTCGTGGTCATTTGGTGAGGTGTGCCGAACCGGTTTGCATCCGCCCCTGCCGCCTCCCATTTCGCAGAGCGATGTGAACGAGACGGGAGACGGTGGCATGGCGGTGCGGCGGCTGACGGCGGCGCTGGGAATCGCGGTGGCGGTGGGCGGTGCCGCTCCGGCGGCGGCGCAGGACGTGTTCGGCTTCTGGCTCGACAACGACCTGTTCTCGGGCACCGACCGCTACTACACGAACGGCGCGCAGTTCTACTACCTCTCCGACGAGAAGCCGTCGCTCGGCGTGCTGGACTGGCTGGCCGACCGGCTGACGCCGCCGGGGGAACGGGCGGGACGGCGCTACGGCTTCGCCCTGGGGCAGACGATCTACACGCCCGAGGACCTGACCCGCCGCGACCTGATCGAGGACGACCGTCCCTATGCCGGCTGGCTGTACGGCCGGCTGTCGCTGCTGCAGACGACGCCGAGCGCGGTGGACCGGCTGGACATCGATGTCGGCATGGTCGGCCCGGCCTCGCTCGCCGAGCCGACGCAGAAGCTCGTGCACAGCATCGTGCCCGGCGCCACGCACCCCGAGGGCTGGCACAACCAGATCGACAACGAGCCGGGCCTCATCCTCAGCTACGAGCACGTCTGGCGCGGCGAGCCGGCGCCGTTCGGCCCGCTGGAGGTGGATCTCTCGCCCCACGCCGCCGGGGCGGCGGGCAACGTGCTGACCTACGCCGGGGCCGGCTTCACGGTGCGGCTGGGGCAGAACATGGGCCCGCCGGTGGGCGCCCTGGTGACCCGGCCGACCGCCTCCATCCCCTTCCAGGACGCCGACCGCCCCGCCCCCTTCTCCTGGTACGTCTACGCCTCCGCCGAGGCGCGGGCGGTGGCGCGCAACATCTTCCTCGACGGCAACACCTTCCGGTCGAGCCACAGCGTCGACCGCATTCCGCTGGTCGGCAGCGCCCAGGTCGGTCTCACCGCGCGCTGGGGTGCGGTCGCCCTGTCGTACGCCCAGAGCTTCACCTCGCCGGAGTTCGACGAGCAGGACGGCATCACCGCCTACGGCTCGATCCGCCTGTCGGTGCTGTTCTGATGCGCCTTCACCCTTTTCGCCCGCCGTCGGACGGGCTATGTGAAGGACCATGAATCCGTTCGCCCGCCTCCTGATCGAAGCCGGCCCCCTCGCCGCCTTCTTCTTCGCCAACGCCCGTTTCGGCATCATGACCGGCACCGCGGTGTTCATGGTGGCCACCATGGTGGCGCTCGCCCTCTCCTGGCACGTCGAGCGCAAGGTGCCGGTGATGCCGGTGGTCGGCTGCGCCTTCGTGCTGATCTTCGGCGGGCTGACCCTGTGGCTGAACGACGACCTCTTCATCAAGCTGAAGCCGACGCTCGTCAACCTGCTGTTCGCCACCGTCCTGTTCACCGCCCACCTGTTCCGCCGCAACGTGCTCAAGCACCTGCTGGGCACGGTGATGAACCTGCGCGACGAGGGCTGGCGCATCCTCGGCTTCCGCTGGGCCTGGTTCTTCCTGGCGCTGGCGGTGCTGAACGAGGTGGTGTGGCGCAGCCTGTCCACCGACGACTGGGTGAACTTCAAGGTGTTCGGCATCCTGCCGCTCACTCTGCTGTTCAGCGCGCTGCAGATGCCGGTTATCCTGCGCCACCAGATCCCGGACCAACCGTCGGACGAGACCGCGCCGTTATGAACCATGACGCTAACCTATTCACCCAAACAATCAAACTAGCCACGCAATAACATCTAGAGCGGATCGCGCAAAATCGAAATCAATTTAAAGCGTGATTCCACTCGTCGGACAAAGACATTGGGTTCCGCGCGTTTCTTGTTAAACGCACGGAACCCTAGAGAAGATAAACCACTCTGGATATTTTCAATTGTTGGGAACGATTTTTTACAGAAAGTCATTCAACGTGGGCAAAAAAAGCAATATTTCAAATGCCTCTGGGACATTTTATCATAGGCATCAGCAGAGAAGATGATGGGAGAATATCATGTCAGAAGAGATCAAGCCCCCGCAACGACCACGAGTTGCGTTTCGTCGAATTCATCTACCTGTTGATGCTTATAAGTCTGAAGACAATGTGAAAATGTTCTCAGACATCACACATGGCCATTGGGATGCTGCAACGCGACTTCACAGATTAGCAGCCAACGACGCGGCAACAAGAACTTCTTGTATTTCCCCCCTGGTTCCTTCTGTGGTTGGAATATATTGCACGGCAGCAGACTGCCTGCTTAACTCAATTCTTGGCCGGATTCACCTAATAACCAGGCAAGAAGACTTAATAGAATCAAGCTATACAGTAGCAATTTCACCTTTTTGTCGACAGAAAGTTGAAGAATTTGCGTATGTGTTGCAAGTTCCGGAATTATGCGATACAAAGTTCCTTTATCAAATCGCAGTTCTCTCGAATGTGCGTAACGAGGTTTTTCATTTTGTTCCAGTTCCCTCCAAGCGCAGTCAATGGCGACGGCGAGTTCTGGAAGCCGTACGGGCAGCCGGAATTAAGAAGAGTGAGATGCATGGAATTGACTGGGCGGCGTCTCTTGGATTCATAAAATTAGCAGACTGGGCGCGAACTACTGTGCTATCATTATCACGAACAATAGAACACCACATGAAGTGGCCTCCTCAGCTCTATTTTGATGAAAAAGCTGGCGAACTTGGCTGCGACAATATTACTGCGCAGTTCGTGGATATCAGTAATATATAGATGGTTAAATTTTGGTCGCGCGAGAAATTATTGAAAATAATTCAGAGTTATATCACTGATATTCCATATAATGTGTTCATATACATATTATTATCTACGTTGTCATACATTGCTGTCGCTCCATCCTTGCACTTGGAACTGATCTCTGTCATCCGGCGCCCCTCTGACAAATTCTTAAGACAACAGATTGCCGGGCCGTTCGCCGTCCGTAGATCACCATTGGTATTCCGCAGCCTTTAAATGCCGGTTATCCTGCGCTACCAGATTCCGGACCAACCGTCGGACGAGACCGCCCCGTCATGAGCCAGACGCCGCCGCCCCCCGCCTACCCCCGCGACATGATCGGCTACGGCGCGGAGCCGCCCCGTGCCAACTGGCCGGGCGGGGCGCGCATCGCGGTGCAGTTCGTCATCAACTACGAGGAGGGCGGCGAGAACTGCGTGCTGCACGGCGACGCCGCCTCGGAAGCCTTCCTGTCGGAGATCGTCGGCGCCCAGCCCATCGCGGGCATGCGGCACATGAACATGGAGTCGATCTACGAGTACGGCTCGCGCGCCGGCTTCTGGCGGCTGCACCGCATGTTCGCCGAGCGCCGCCTGCCGGTCACCGTCTACGGCGTCGCCATGGCCCTGGAGCGCAATCCCGAGGCGGTGGCGGCGATGCGGGAGGCGGGCTGGGAGATCGCCACCCACGGCTGGCGTTGGATCGACTACCAGCACCTGCCGGCCGAGGTCGAGCGCGAGCACATGCTGCGCGCCATCGAGGTCCACACCCGCGTCACCGGCGAGCGGCCGCTCGGCTGGTACCTCGGCCGCTGCAGCCCCAACACCTGGCGCCTCGTCGCCGAGGAGGGCGGCTTCCTCTACAACGCCGACTCCTACGCCGACGACCTGCCCTACTGGGACGCCAGCCACGGCCGGCCCCAGCTGATCGTGCCCTACACGCTCGACGCCAACGACATGCGGTTCGCGACGAGCCAGGGCTTCAACAGCGGCGACCAGTTCTTCGCCTACCTCAAGGACAGCTTCGACGTGCTCTACGCCGAAGGGGCGGAGCGGCCGCGGATGCTGTCGGTCGGCCTGCACTGCCGCCTCGTCGGCCGTCCCGGGCGGGCCGCGGCGCTGGCCCGTTTCCTCGACTACGTGACCTCCCACGACCGGGTGTGGGTGACGCGGCGCATCGACATCGCCCGCCACTGGATCGCCGAACACCCCTACCGGGGGTGAGCGCGCTGCGCGACGACCCCGCCACCGCATCGCCGGCCGACCCGCGTCCGGCGGCGACCCTCATCCTGCTGCGCGACGGCGCCGACGGGCTCGAGGTCCTGACGATCGAACGGCACGCCGCCCTGAGCTTCGCCGCCGGGGCCACGGTGTTTCCCGGGGGATGCCTCGATCCGGCCGACCACGACCCGGCCTGGGCCGACCTGCCCCCCGCTGTGGACCGGGCGCGCCGCATCGCCGCCGTCCGCGAGACCTGGGAGGAGTGCGGGATCCTGCTGGCGCGGGAGCGGGCGACCGGTGCGCCGGTCGAGCCGGCGCGCACGGCCCGCATCGACCCGGCGCTGCCGTTCGCCGAGGCGATGCGGCGCGAAGCGCTGGTGCCCGACGTCGACGCGCTTGTGCCCTTCGCCCATTGGCAGACGCCGGAGACGCTCCGCCGCCGCTTCGACACCGTGTTCTTTCTGGCGGCGGCGCCGACGGGCCAGGATGCCCGCGTGGACGGCGCGGAGGCGGTGGCCTGGCGCTGGGACACGCCGCGCCGCCTGGTCGGGGCGGACGACGCGGGGGACCTGCGGCTCGTCTTCGCGACGCGCATGAACCTGCTGCGGTTGGCCGCCTGTGCGACGGTCGCCGCGGCGGTCGCCGCGGCACGGCGCGCACCGCCGGTGCTCGTGCTGCCGCGGCTGGTGGAGACGGCGGCGGGGCCGGTGTTCCGCATCCCGGAGCACGCCGGCTACCGGCCGGTCGAGACGCCGGCCGACCGCGTCCGGCTGGGCTGACCGGGACCGGGCGCGCTCAGGACAGGGCCAGCAGGTCGGCGCGCACGCGGTCGGGCCCGCCCTCGTCAAGCAGGCGTCCGACGGCGGCCTGGGTCGCTTCCCACAGCGGCAGCGCCCGGGCGAGCAGCGCCCGCCCGGCGTCGGTCAGCGCCAGCAGGCGGCCGCGGCGGTCGGCCGGGTCCACCGCCACCGTGATCAGGCCGCGCCGCTCCAACGGCTTCAGCGCCGCCGTCAGCGTCGTACGGTCCATCGCCAGCAGCGCGGCGACGCTGCCCAACCCCGGCGGCTCCGGCCGGTTCAGCGACATCAGCAGGGAGAACTGGCCGTTGGTCAAGCCGACCGGTCGCAGCGCCTCGTCGTAGCGGCGGGCCAGCGCACGCGCCGCCCGCTGCGCGTGGAGACACAGGCAGCTGTCGCGCACCAGCAAGGTGGTTTCATAGGGAACGGGCGACCCGCGTTCTTTTGACATGACCTAATAATGTTGATATCAACGTAGCTGTCCAGTCCCCCGGAAGGGACAAAACGCCGCACAGGGAGGACGGCATGGCGGAACGGGTTTTCATCCTCGTGGGAACCAAGAAGGGGGCCTTCGTCCTCGACAGTGACGCCGGACGGGCGCGGTGGACGCTGCGCGGCCCGTTTTGCGAGACGTGGCCGGTCAACCACGCCGTCGCCGACCCGGCGACCGGCGTCCTCTACGCCGGCGGCGGCAACGAATGGTTCGGGCCGGCCGTCTGGCGGTCCGACGATTTCGGCGCCACCTGGAGCCATTCCAGCGAGGGGTTGGCGTACCCGGCCGGCGAGGCTCCGGTCAAGGCCGTGTGGAGCCTGGCGGCCGGCCACGGCGTCCTCTACGCCGGCGTCGAGCCGGCCGGCCTGTTCCGCAGCGCCGACGGCGGCCGGTCCTGGAGCCACGTTGCAGGCCTGCGCGACCATCCCTCACGGCCGGACTGGCAGCCGGGCGGCGGCGGCCTGATCCTCCACTCGATCCTGCTGCACCCGGACGACCCGCGGCGGATCTGGGTCGGCATCTCCACCGGCGGCGTCTTCCACAGCGCCGACGGCGGGGCGACGTGGGAGCCGCGCAACCGCGGCACGCGGTGCGACTACCTCCCCGAAGGCCAGCGGTATCCCGACCACGGCCAATGCGTGCACAGCCTGGCGATGGCGGCGGGCCGTCCCGACCGTCTCTACCAGCAGAACCACTGCGGCATGTACCGCAGCGACGACGGCGGCCGGGAATGGACGAGCATCGAGGCCGGTCTGCCCTCCAGCTTCGGCTTCCCGGCCGCCGCCCACCCGCACGACCCGGACACGCTCTACCTGCTGCCGCTCAACGGCGATTCCGTCGGCCGGTTCGTTCCCGACGCCAAGGTGGCGGTGTGGCGCACCCGCGACGGCGGCGCCACCTGGGCGGCGCTGCGCGAGGGGCTGCCGCAGGAGAACGCCTATGTCGGCGTGCTGCGCCAGGCCATGGCGACCGACCGGCTGAGCCCCGCCGGGATCTACTTCGGCACCGGCGGCGGCGCCCTCTACGCCAGCGCCGACGAGGGCGAGCGCTGGGGCTGCATCGCCCGTGACCTGCCGGCCATCCTCTCGGTGGAGACCCTCGCGGTGGGAGGATAGGCGATGGTGCTCGTCCACCTGCCGGCGCCGCTGGTCAGCCTGTTCCCCGGCTCGGTGCGGCGCCTCGACGTTTCCGCGTCGACGGTCGCCGAACTGATGGAGGCGCTGGACGAGCGCTGGCCGGGCATGCGCGACCGCCTCTGCGATTCGACGCCGGCGATCCGCCGCCACATCAACGTCTTCGTCGCCGGCGAGCGCGCCACCCTCGACACCCCGCTGGCGCCGGACGCCGAGGTGTTCGTGATGACGGCCGTGAGCGGCGGCTGACCCGGCCCACCGGCGGACGTTCGGATGAAAAACACGAAGATTGAAAGATCGGAAGATTATAATATTGATCTTCAAATCTTCCAATCTTCGTTTTCTAGAAACTCGGCTCAACCAAGGTCTTGAGCGCTCAGAACGGCCAGAACACCGGGATCAGCAGACTGGCGACGATCCAGAAGACGAGATTGAGCGGCAGGCCGATGCGCACGAAGTCCAGGTACTTGTAGCCGCCGGCGCCGTAGACGAAGAGGTGCGTCTGGTAGCCGATGGGGGTGGAGAAGGCGGCGGAGGCGGCGAACATCACCGTGATGATGAACGGCCGCGGGTCGACGCCGAGCTGGTGGGCGATGCCGATGGCGATCGGGGTCAGCAGCACGCCGACCGCGTTGTTGCTGGCGACCTCGGTGAGGACCATGGCCAGCAGGTAGAGGAGCATCAGCACCACCCGCGGGCCGAAATGGCCGAGATGGTCGGTCACCCCCACCGCCAGCAGCTCGACGACCCCGGTCTTCTCCAACGCGATGCCGAGCGGCAGCATGCCGAAGATGAGGAAGAGGATGCGCCACTCCACCGACTTGTAGAGCTCGGAGTGGGGGATGCAGCCCAGCAGCACCACCGCGACGGCGGCGATCAGCGCCAGCCCGGCGATCGGCATCACCTCCAGGAACGACAGCACGACCACGGCCAGCACCGCCGCCACGGCGATCCACGCCTTGTCGGTGCGCACGGGATGGTGTTCGGGCTGGGTGAGGTTGATGAGGTCGCCGGAATCGACCAGCCGGCGGATGCCGTCGCCGGGCCCCTCCAGGAGCACGGTGTCGCCGACCTCCAGCCGCACGTCCTCGAACTTGCCGCGCAGGTTCTCCCCCTGGCGGTGGACGGCGATGATGTAGACGCCGTAGCGCCGGCGCAGGTTGAATTCCGACAGGCGGTGGTTCACGAAGCTGGAGCGCGGGCCGACGATGCCCTCGACCAGGACGGTGCGCCGGGTCGCCACCTCCTGGAAGCGGTCGTCGGGATCGAAGCCGATGCCGGCGCGCTCGCGCAGCCCCATCAGCCCCTCCACCGCCGTCTTGATGACCAGCCGGTCGCCGGCCTGGAGGCGCACCGCCGGGAGCTGGCGGCGCTGGCTGTCGTCGCCGCGCACGACGTCGATGACCCGTCCCCCCTCCAGCTTGGTCAGCTTCGCCTCCTCCAGCGACTTGCCGATCACCGCCGCGTCGGGAAGCACGATCATCTCGGTCAGGAACTGGCGTTGCGGCAGCCCGTCCATCAGCGAGGCCACCGTCTCGCGGCTGGGCAGCAGGCGGTCGCTGAAGAGCAGCAGATAGACGATGCCGAGCACCGCCATGATGGCGCCGAGCGGGGCGATCTCGAACAGCCCAAAGGCCGGCTGCCCCAGGCGCTGCGCCACGCCGTCCACCAGCAGGTTGGTGGAGGTGCCGATCAGGGTGCAGGTGCCGCCGAAGATCGCCGCGTAGGACAGCGGGATCAGCATCTTCGAGGGGGCGATCTTGATGTGGTGGCAGAGCCGGATCGCCACCGGCGTCAGGATCACCACCACCGGCGTGTTGTTGATGAAGGCCGACACGGCCACCGCCAGCCCGACGATGCCGAGCAGCGCCAGCCGGCGCGTCCGCCCCACCCAGCGGGTGGCGGCGTCGCCCAGCGCCTCGATGCAGCCGGTGCGCTCCAGCGCCGCCGACAGGACGAACATCGCCCCGACCGTGATCACCCCGGGATTGGAGAAGACCTCCAGGGTCTCGTCGGTGGTCAGCACGCCGGCGGCCAGCAGCGCCGCCGTGGTCGCCAGCGCGACGATGTCGGGCGGCACCCACTCGCGGATGAAGGCGACGAGAACCGCCACCAGCAGCACGAGCACGAAGACCTGGTCGAATGTCATGCCGCTTCCGGCTCCGATCCGCTGACGCAACGGGCGCGCATTATGGGAGCGTCACCTTGGCGGGGACAAGCGTCCGTTCCCAGGGGGACGGACGTCCATGTGGAATTGCCCGCCAACCGCGCGACACTGGTGTGCAACCGGCCGGATATTTCACACATCGCTAAAGCACGTTCAACAGATTTAACACCTTGATCGGCCCCCGGGGCGGCCGCCCCGCATGTGCCCTTGCCCGGCGCGGCAAAAGCCGCTAAGCCCAGGCGGATCGGCCCACCGGCTCCAACCCCAGGAAGTCACCGATGCGTCTGCTGCGCCTCGTCTCCGACAATCCGCATTTCGATTTCATCGGCAAGCGGAAGTTCGCGTACGCGTTCTCGATCGCGCTGTTCGTCCTCACGATCGGGTCGCTGGCGGTGCAGGGTCTGAACCTCGGCATCGACTTTGCCGGCGGCATCCTGATCGAGGCCAAGGCCGACCACGACATCGACGTCGGCGGCTTGCGCCAGCGCCTCACCGCCGCCGATCTCGGCGCCGTGGAGCTGCAGGAGTTCGGCGGCCCGCGCGACATCCTGATCCGGGTGCAGCAGCAGGAGGGCGGCGAGGCGGCCAACCGCGCCGCCATCGAAACCGTGCGCGGCGTGCTGGGAAGCGGCTGGGAGTACCGCCGGGTCGAACTGGTGGGGCCGAAGGTGGGCGGCGAGCTGCTGCAGGACGGCATCCTCGCCACCGTGCTGGCGGTGCTGGCGATCACCGCCTACGTCGCCTTCCGCTTCGAGTGGCAGTTCGGCATGGCGGCGCTGATCTGCACGGCGCACGACGTCATCGTGACCCTCGGCCTCTTCACCATCTTCCAGCTCGAGTTCGACCTGACCGCGGTGGCGGCGCTGCTGACCCTGGCGGGCTATTCCATCAACGACACGGTGGTGGTGTTCGACCGCATCCGTGAGATGATGCGGCGCCACAAGCAGCTCGACATGGCGTCGGTGATCAACCAGGCGGTCAACCAGACCCTGTCGCGCACCGTCCTCACCTCCGGCACGACCCTGCTGGCGATCCTGCCGCTGCTGCTGTTCGGCGGCAGCGCGCTGTTCAACTTCACCCTGGCGCTGACCTTCGGCATCCTGCTCGGCACCTTCTCGTCGGTCTACGTCGCCGCCGCCCTGCTGCTCCACCTGCCGGCGATCCGCCGCCGCCCCGCCACCGCCGAGGAACCGGCGGCGCAGGGCTGAGCGGTCCGTTCTTTCTCACGCGCCCACGGCGCATCGGCCGTTTCGCGACTCGCCGGAATGGAGTAGAACGGTCCTGTTCCGTTCGCGGCTCCGCGCGTGGATCCGCCGGCGGACATCCGGGACAGATCGGGTGAACCCCCTGCCGTGACCAAGGACCAGACGATGGACGCCGCCGCCGCGGAGAAGGACGACATCGCGCAGCTCCTGCGGGCCATCAACGACGATCTCAAGGGCGGCCGGCTCGGCGACGAGGACGAGCCGGCCGACGACGAGGACGACGAGCCGGTCGAGCCGGCACGAACGATCCCGTTCGGCAAGATCGCGGTGGCGCTGTTCGCGGCCGCCGGCGTCGGGCTCGGCGTCATCCTGCTCGATTCGTACGGCAGGGACGGCACGCCGGTCGCGCCCTCCCCCGCCGTCGTCGCCGAAACCGCCGCCCCGGCGCCCGACGCTCCTCCGGCGCCCGCCGCCTCCCGCCTCGCGGCTGTCGGAACGACGGTGATCCCGGCGCGCGGCGGCGCGTCGTCGGACGAACCGCCGCCGCTCCTGCTGCGCCCGGCCCCGACCGAACCGCCGCCGGACGAGGCGCCGGCCGCCGCCGAGGTGCCGCCCCCGCCCGCCGGCGCCGGGACCGTGCCGGCGATGCCGGCCGCCCATGGCCCCGCCCAGGCCCAGACCCCCGCCCAGGCCCCCGCCCAGGCCCAAGTCCCGGCCCAAGTCCCGCCGGCGGCGCCGGCCCACACCGCCCCGCCGCCGGCCGCCGCCGTGCAGGCCCCGACGGAGCCGCCGCTGGAGGAGCTGGCGGCCGACGAGGAGCTCGCCGGCGACGAGGAGATGGAGGCCGAGGGTGGCGCGCCGGCCGCGGCACCGTCCTCCACGGGCGAGCTTCAGGCCGCGCTGTCGGTGGCGCCCGCTCCGCCACCGGCGGCGGCGGCGGCGGCGGCCCCGGCCCCCCGCCGGAGCGCCCCCCCGGCATCGGCGTCGGGCCGCTTCGTCGTGCAGGTCGGCACCTTCCAGGAGGCGCGCAACGCCGACACCCTGGTGCGGCGCCTCGCCGACCGCGGCTACCGTGCCTTCGCCATGGACTGGGTGGACGGGTCGGAGCGGGCCTGGACCGCGGTGCGGGTCGGCGGCTACCAGTCGCGCGGCGACGCCGCACGGACCGCCGACGCGCTGAAGCGCGAGCTCGGCCTCTCCCCCATCGTCCTCGGCACGCGCTGACCGGGGCGGGCCGGCGGTCCCGGCAACCGGCGGGGTGTGGCTTGATCTGCCGTTACCCGGAACGGTAACATGCGGACACTGTGTTGCCTTCCCAAACAAACAATGATCGGCCGCAAGGACCGACGCACCGGAGGACCGCCGTCATGAAGCCGACCATTCTCGTGGCCGACGACGAGCCCAGCATCGTCATGTCCCTGCAAGTGCTCCTCGAGAAGGCGGGATACGCGGTGCGCATCGCCCGCAACGGCGAGGAGGCGATCGCGGCGGTGGCGGAGGCGGCGCCCGACCTGATCCTGCTCGACGCCATGATGCCCAAGCGCGACGGCTTCGACGTCTGCCAGTCGCTGCGCGCCGACCCGCGCTGGAAGAGCCTCCCCATCATCATGCTCACCGCCAAGAGCCGCGACGTCGAGCGGCAGAAGGGGTTGGCGCTGGGGGCCACCGACTACGTCACCAAGCCCTTCTCCACGCGCGATCTCGTCGCCACGGTCCGCAAGTACCTGCAGCCCGAGGGAGCGCTCCCGTGACCGCGCCGGCCCCGCCGGCCCCGCCGGGGGCCGACCCGCCGGCACCGCCGGCGCGCCGGCCGCCACCCGCCTCCCGTCGCTTCATCCCGCTCGCCGTCCGCGGCATCGGCGCCCTGCTCGTCCTGCTGGCGGTGCTGGGCGCCATCGCCATGCGCGACGCCCAGCCGAACCCGCTGGTCGCCTACGCCTCGGCGATGACGCTGGCGCTGATCGCCGGCTTCGGCTTCCTGTGGGTGGTGATCGACCGCTTCCTCCTGCGCGCCGGCAACGCGCTCGCCGGCGAGGCCCGCGTGCTGGCCCACGCCGGCGCCGGGGCGCACATCCCGGTGGAGCGCTACGCCGACCTGGCGCCCATCGCCGTCGCCCTCAACGACCTCGCCGACCGGCTGGTCGCCACCCGCCGCGACATCGACCGCGCCGTCGCCGAGTCGACCGCCGAGGCGGAGGAGCAGAAGGCCCGCCTGGGCGCCATCCTGCGCGACCTGCACGAGGGCGTGCTGGTCTGCAACCTGAAGCACCAGATCCTGCTCTACAACCAGACCGCCCTCGACCTGCTGCACCTCACCGGCGATCTCGGGCTCGGCCGCAACCTCCTCCACTTCCTGCTGCCGGAGCCGGTCGACCACACGCTGGAGCGCCTCACGCTGCGGGTGCGCGAGGGCCGGCACCTGACCCACGCCCACGGCACCACGGCGCAGTTCGTCGGCGGCACCACCGACGGGCGCATCCTGCTGACCGGCCGCATGAGCGTGATGCTCCAGGACGGCGAGGGCGGGGCGCCGCCCGCCGTCACCGGCTACGTCCTGACCCTGGAGGACGCCACCCGCGAGCTGGCGGCGCTGGGCCAGCGCGACCGCCTGCTGCGCGAGGCCACCGAGGGGTTCCGCGGCCCCGTCGCCAACCTGCGCGCCGCCCTGGAGACGCTGGCCGACACCCCGGACCTCGGGCCGCAGGAGCGGGCCGCCTTCGAGGCGGTCCTCCTGGAGGCCACCGGCGCCCTGTCCGACCGGCTGGAGCGCATCACCGGCGAGTACCGCAGCGTGGTGACCGGCACCTGGCCGATGAGCGACGTGCACAGCGCCAACCTGCTCAACCTGGTGCGTCACCGCGTCGCGCCGCGGGACGGCTATGCGGTGACGCCGACCGGCCTGCCGCAATGGCTGCACGGCGACAGCTACAGCCTCGTCGTCCTGCTCGACCACCTGATCGGGCAGATCCACGCCCGCACCGGCGCGACGTCCTTCGACCTCTCCGCCGAGAGCGCCGAACGCTGGGTCTACGTCGACATCGCCTGGGAGGGCGTGCTCCTGCCGAGCAGCACGGTCGACGGCTGGCTCGACCAGCCGCTGGCCGACGCGCTGGGCGGCCTCACCGTCGCCGACGTGCTGCAGCACCACCGCTCGGAGATGTGGAGCGAAGCGGTGGCCGGGCGCGACGGCGTCGCCCGCCTGCGGCTGCCGCTGCCGCCCGCCCTGTCGCCGCCCTCGGCGGCGGCCCAGCGGAGCCGGCCGCCGGCCCGCGCCGAGTTCTTCGACTTCGGGCTGATGCACCAGCCGCTGGCGACCAGCGGGCTCGGCAGCACGCCGCTGGAGGCGCTGCACTACGTCGTGTTCGACACCGAGACCACCGGCCTGTCGCCGTCGGGCGGCGACGAGATCATCCAGATCGCCGCGGTGCGCATCGTCAACCGCCGCATCCTGACCGGCGAGACCTTCAGCACGCTGGTCAACCCGAAGCGCCGCATCCCGCCGGAATCCGTGCAGTTCCACGGCATCACCGACGACATGGTGGTCGACCGGCCGACCATCGACAAGGTGCTGCCGCAGTTCCGCGCCTTCGTGTCGGGGGCGGTGATCGTCGCCCACAACGCCGCCTTCGACCTGAAGTTCCTGAAGATGAAGGAGCGCCAGGCCGGGGTGCGGTTCGACAACCCGGTGCTCGACACCATGCTGCTGTCGCGCATGCTGCAGGGGGTCGACGGCGACCACACCCTGGACGGCATCGCCCAGCGCCTGGGCGTGCGGGTGGTCGACCGCCACACCGCGCTGGGCGACAGCCTGGTCACCGCGGCCGTGTTCGTGCGGATGATCGACATGCTGCGCGAACGCGACGTGCGCACGCTCGACGACGCCATCCGCGCCGCCAACATCCTGGTCGAGCTGGCGCAGCGGGAGCGCGTGTTCTGATGGCCGGGGCGGCGGGCGACCGTCCGGGCGACCCGCCCGCCACCGGGGGCCGGCGGGTCCGGCCGGGGGCGGACCGGGTGGTGGCGCTGTTCCTGCTGGGCGCCATCCTCTTCAACCCGCCGCTGCTGCGCGTCTTCGGTGCCGGCGACACGCTGTTCGGCTGGCCCCTCCTCTACGTGTACATCCTCGGCGTCTGGGCGGCCGTCGTCGGGTTGCTGGCGCTGCACCTGGAGCGCGACCGCGGAGGGTGATGTCCATGGGCTGGCAGCCGGTCGTCGCCGCGTCCTTCGCCTATCTCCTCGGCCTGTTCGCCATCGCCTACTGGGCCGACCGGCGCGCCGACGCCGGCCGCAGCGTCATCGCCTCGCCCTCGGTCTACGCGCTGTCGCTGGCGGTCTACTGCACCACCTGGACCTTCTACGGCTCGGTCGGCCGGGCGGCCAGCCTGGGCATCGGCTTCCTGCCGATCTATCTCGGCCCGACCCTGCTGATGGTGCTGGGGCCGCTGGTGCTGCGTAAGATCCTGCGGATCGCCAAGGTCCAGCGCATCACCTCGATCGCCGACTTCCTGGCCTCGCGCTACGGCAAGAGCCAGGGGCTGGCCGGGCTAGTCACCGCCACCGCGGTGGTCGGCATCACCCCCTACATCGCCCTGCAGCTCAAGGCGGTGTCGGTCAGCTTCGCGGTGCTGACCGGCGCCGACCCCACCGGTCTGACCGGCGGCCTGACCCTGCCGGTGGCGCTGGACAACGCCTTCTACGTGGCGGTGGTGATGGCGGCCTTCGCCATCGTCTTCGGCACCCGCCACATCGACGCGGCCGAGCACCACGAGGGCATGGTGGCGGCGGTCGCCCTGGAATCCCTGGTCAAGCTGCTGGCCTTCCTGGCCGTCGGCGTCATGGTGGTGTGGAGCCTGCACGAGGGGGCGGCGGTCCTCTTCGAGCGGGGGGCCGCCCATCCGGAGATCGCCCGCCTGTTCACCGCGGCGCCGGCGCTCGGCGACGGCACCTGGGTGACGATGACGCTGCTGTCGATGGCCGCCGTCCTCTGCCTGCCCCGGCAGTTCCAGGTGATGGTGATCGAGAACGTGGACGAGCGCCACCTGACGCGGGCGCTCTGGCTGTTCCCGCTCTACATGGTGCTGATCAACCTGTTCGTGCTGCCGGTGGCGGTCGCCGGGCTGCTGCGCTTCCCCGGCCACAGCGTCGATCCCGACGTCTTCATGGTGGCGCTGCCGCTCGCCGCCGACCAGCGCTGGCTGGCGCTGGCCGCCTTCATCGGCGGCCTGTCGGCGGCGACCGGCATGATCATCGTCGAGACCGTGGCGCTCTCGACCATGGTGTGCAACGACCTCATCATGCCGGCCCTGCTGCGCTTCCGCCGCGCCGAGCTGGAGCGCGCCAGCGACGTCTCGCGCCTGCTGCTCACCATCCGGCGCGTCGCCATCGTCGCCATCCTGCTGCTCGGCTACGCCTATTTCCGCTTCGCCGGCTCCGCCTACGCGCTGGTGGCGATCGGCCTGATCTCCTTCGCCGCGGTGGCGCAGTTCGCGCCGCCGCTGATCGGCGGCATCTACTGGACCGGGGCGACGCGGCGCGGCGCGCTGGCGGGGCTGGGAGCCGGCATCCTCACCTGGACCTACACCCTGCTGCTGCCCAGCTTCGCCCGCTCGGGCTGGCTGCCCGCCTCCTTCATCGAGGCCGGCCCCTGGGGCGTCGAGCTGCTGCGCCCCTACGCCCTGTTCGGGCTGGACGGCATGGATTCGCTGACCCACGCGCTGTTCTGGAGCATGCTGTTCAACATCGGCCTGTACGTCGCGGTGTCGCTGTTCGACCGGCCGACGCCGGGCGAGCGCGCCCAGGCCACCGCCTTCGTCGAGGTCTACGAGCAGCAGGGCGACGCGGCGGCGTTCGCCGGCATCGGCCAGTGGCGCGGCAGCGCCACGGTGGGCGACCTGAAGCGCATCGTCGCCCGCTTCGTCGGGCCGCAGCGCGCCGAGGCCGCGTTCGAGCAGTACGCCGCCCGCAGCCAGCAGCCCCTGCAGCCGCAGCGCCGTGCCGGGGCCGAGCTGGTGCGCTTCGCCGAGCGGCTACTGGCCGGCGCCATCGGCGCCGCCTCGGCCCGGGTCGCCCTGGCCTCGGCGGTCAAGGGCGCCGAGGTGAGCATGCCCGAACTGATGCGCATGCTGGACGAGACCAGCCACGTCATCGAGTACAGCCGCCAGCTCGAGCACAAGACGGCGGAGCTGGAGCGGACGTCGGCCGCCCTGCGCGCCGCCAACGACCGGCTGAAGGAGCTGGACCGGCTGAAGGACGAGTTCCTGTCGACGGTGACCCACGAGCTGCGCACGCCGCTGACCTCGATCCGCGCCCTGTCGGAGATCCTCTACGACCATCCCGACATCGAGCCGGAGCAGCGGGCGGAGTTCCTCAACACCATCATCAAGGAGAGCGAGCGCCTGACCCGTCTGATCAACCAGGTGCTCGACATGGCGAAGATCGAGGCGGGCGAGGTGGAATGGGCGATCGGCCCCGTCGACCTCGCCGCGGCGGTGGAGCAGGCGGCCGCGGCCACCGGCCAGCTCTTCCGCGACAAGGGGGTGGCGCTGGAGGTGACGATCCCCGACCGGGTGCCGCCGGTGGAAGGGGACGCCGACCGTCTGGTGCAGGTGGCGGTCAACCTGCTGTCGAACGCCGCCAAGTTCTCCCCGCCGGGCCGCCGCGTCGCCCTGCGGGTGACGGCGGACGCCGGCGCCGCCCGGGTCGACGTGACCGACGACGGCCCCGGCATCGCGCCGGAGCACCAGGCCGTCGTCTTCGACCGTTTCCGCCAGGTCGGCGATCCCATGACCGACAAGCCCCAGGGGACCGGCCTCGGCCTCGCCATCTGCAAGCGCATCATCGAGCACCTGCACGGCCGCATCTGGGTGGAAAGCGCGCCGGGCCACGGCGCCACCTTCTCCTTCACCGTGCCCTACGCCGCGACGGCGCCGGGACGGACGGCCCCGTCAGCGGCGGCGTCGGGCTGAGCCGCCGGCCGCCGGCCGTCGCGGCGCCGTCCCTTCCCCGCCGCCCGGGCCGGGCACCGCCAGTTCCCGCCAGGCGCCGGGCGCCAGCCCGTCCAAGGTCCAGTCGCCGATCGCCCAGCGGATCAGGCGCAGGGTCGGGAAACCGACCGCCGCGGTCATGCGGCGGACCTGGCGGTTGCGCCCCTCGCGCAGGGTGAGGCCGATCCACGCGGTGGGAATGGCGGCACGCTGGCGGATCGGCGGGTCGCGCGGCCACAGGCCGGCGGGTTCGGCCATCGTCCACGCCTCGGCCGGCAGGGTCGGCCCGTCCTTCAGGACGAGGCCGCGGCGCAGCCGCTCCAGCGCCTCGTCGGTGGGCACGCCCTCGACCTGCACCCAGTAGGTCTTGGGCAGCTTGTGCCGGGGATCGGCGATGCGGGCGATCAGCGCGCCGTCGTCGCTCAGCGCCAGCAGCCCCTCGCTGTCGCGGTCGAGCCGGCCGGCGGGGTAGACGCCCTTGACCGGCACCCAGTCGGCCAGGGTCGGCCGCCCCTCCGCACGGTCGGTGAACTGCGGCAGCACGCCGTAGGGCTTGTTGAGGAGGACGAGGCGGGACATTCGGCGCTGGCGCATCGCACAGGACATGGCCGAAACTGGCGCCGTCCGCAAGTGCCCCCGAGAACCGCGACCGATGGCCACCACCCTGCTCTTCTGCTCCGCCTCCGACGACGCCGCGGCCTGGACCGCGGAACTGCGCCACCGCCTGCCCGACCTGGAGGTGCGGGTCTGGCCCGACCTCGGCGATCCCGCGGACATCGCCTACGCCCTGGTGTGGAAGCCGCCGCCCGGGCTGCTGGCGGGCCTGCCCAACCTGCGCCTGATCCTGTCGCTCGGCGCCGGGGTGGAGCCGCTGCTGCAGGACCCCACCCTGCCGCCGCTGCCGCTGGTGCGGATGGTGGCGGCCGGCCTGACCGAGGACATGGCCGGCTACGTCGCCATGGAGGTGCTGCGCTGGCAGCGCAAGGCCGACGCCTACGCCGCCCAGCAGCGCGACGGCGTGTGGCGGCCGCTCGGCCACCGGCCGGCGGCGACGGTGCGGGTCGGCCTTCTCGGCCTCGGCGAGCTGGGAACGGCGGCGGCGCGGGCGCTGACGGCGCTGGGATTCGCCGTCACGGGCTGGAGCCGGACGCCGCGCACGCTGGCCGGCGTGGAGACGCGGCACGGGGCGGACGGGCTGGCGACGCTGCTGGCGCGCAGCGACGTGCTGGTCTGCCTGCTGCCGCTGACGCCGGAGACCCGCGGCATTCTCGACCGCCGGGCGTTCGCCGCCCTGCCGCCGGGGGCGGTCGTCGTCAACGCCGCCCGCGGCGGCCACCTGGTCGAGGAGGACCTGCTGGCGGCCCTCGACAGCGGCCACCTCGCCGGTGCCAGCCTCGACGTCTTCCAGGACGAGCCGCTCGCCCCCGGCCATCCCTTCTGGAGCCATCCCAAGGTGCGCGTGACGCCGCACGTCGCCGGCGTCACCCACCCCGGCCCCTGCGCCGACCACGTCGCCGACGCCATCCGCCGGCACCGGGCGGGCGAGCCGCTGACCCATCTGGTGGAGCGCGGGCGGGGCTACTGAACCCGCGCCCCGTCACGCCGTCAGCGCCGGGCCACGTACCCTCTGCCGGTCGCCTCGTCGTAGCGCAGGCGGCCGTCGAGGAACAGCTTGTGGCGCTCGAAGAACCACTCCCTCGGTTCGGGCGGCGGCGTGCGGTCGACCGGCCGTCCGCCCTTGAGGATGGCGTCGATCCGGCTCTTCTTCTGGAACAGCGTGACGTCGGCGCCGACGTCGCCGTCGATGACGAGCAGGTCGGCGTAGCGGCCGGCCTCCAGCTTGCCCACGTCATGGCCGAACCGCTTCAGGCAGCGGGTCGCCGCCAAGGTCGCCGCGTGGATCGCCTGGAGCGGCGTCATGCCGAGCAGCTCGACGAAGAGCTGCAGCTCGCGGGCGTGCCAGTCCCCGTAAGGCACGTAGCACCAGCCCGACTCCGAGCCGCAGACGAGGGGCACGCCCGCCTTGTAGGCGCGGGGAAGCGCCTCCACCGCCGCCTCCAGTTCGCGCTTCACCCCGTCGGCCGCCGACGAGGCGTGGCTGCCCTCGGCGGCGTCGACGATGTTGGCGAGGAAGGTCAGCGTCGGCGTGATGGTCAGGTCCTGCCTCAGGCAGTTCTCGATGCCCTCGTCGTCGATGTAGGAGGCGTGGAACAGGACGTCGAAGCCGGCCTTGGAGGCGTCGCGGCAGGCGTCCCGGGAGCGCGCGTGCACCGAGCAGATGCGGCCGAGACGGTGCGTCTCGTCGGCGACGATCCGGAACTCCTCCAGGGTGAAGGCGGCCCCGTCCAGGGAGTCCGGGGTGATCATCAGGTCGTTGGAGCCGGAGACCTTGATGCAGTCGACCCGGTCCTTCACCTGGTAGCGGACGGCCTCCACCAGATCGTCGCGGTTCCTGATCAGCACCGCCGCCTGTCCCGGCGGCCAGGCCAGGTTGTTGGGAAAGGAATCCTCCAGCCCCTGGTGCGTGGTCAGCTGCTTGCCCGAGGCGACGAAACGGGGCCCTTCCACCAGACCGGCGTCGATGGCGTCGCGCACGTTCACGGCGACGTCGTAGGTGCTCGCGGCGTCGAAGGCGCTGGTGACGCCCGCCTGGAGCACCCGCCGGGCGTTCACCGCGG
The DNA here is from genome assembly GCF_051225715.1 of Azospirillum sp. ST 5-10. Classification (NCBI taxonomy): domain Bacteria; kingdom Pseudomonadati; phylum Pseudomonadota; class Alphaproteobacteria; order Rhodospirillales; family Azospirillaceae; genus Azospirillum; species Azospirillum sp. ST 5-10. Next base: position 13,221 of record NZ_JBPJSP010000018.1, on the reverse strand, counting down.
CCCTGATCGCCCGGTATTCCACCGGCGTGTAGAGGGCGAGCTCCTCCTCCGACCGGGCGTTGCCGAAGGAGATGTGGGTGTGCCCGTCGATCAGGCCGGGCGTGATGCTGCGCCCCGGCCGGTCGATCCGGGCGTGGTCGGGCGTGGCGTAGCGCTCGGGCAGCCGCTCCCGCGGCCCCACCCAGGCGATGCGCTCGCCCTCCACGACGACCGCGCCGTCGTCCAGCGGCGGGTCCAGCGTGCCGTCGAACACCTTGCCGAACAGCACCGTGCCGCGCCTGTCCGACGACGTCCGTTCCATGTCCATGTCCCCTCCTCGGCCGGTCTCAGCCATGGCGCAGGCCGACGATCGCCTCGATCTCCACCTTCATGCCCGGGATCGCCAGTTCGCGGACGCCGATCAGCGTGCTCGCCGGCCGGTGGGCGCCGAAATGCTCCTGGCGGATGGGGTTGATCTTCGTCCGGTCGGCGACGTCGACGAGGTACACCGTCACCCGCAGCACGTCGCCGAACGTCGCGCCGGCCCTGTCGAGGATGCGGCCCAGGACCGTGAAGATGTGGCGGGTCTGCTCCACCACGTCCGCGCCGACCACGTTGAGATCGCCATCCAGGGGGGCGATCCCCGACACGAACAGCAGGTTCCCGAACCGCACCGCGTCGGTGTAGTGGCTGATCGGCGGGCTGAGGCCCAGCGAGATCTCCTCGCGATCCCAGGTGGCCGCTCCCGGCGGGGCTAGGGCGTTCATGCCTTCGGCTCCATCGTTGATCCGTGTATAATTGGATACAACACGGGCCGGCGCCCGCTGTCAATGACCAACCTGCGGCGTTGCCGTCACCCGCATCTGCGCCGCATGGTGGCACTCCCCGGGCCCGCCGCCGCTCCGGCACAGCGTTTCCGCTTGGGTCTTCCCAATCGCACGGTGAAAGAGTATATCACCATCCAATGCCGGCGGACCGGCGTGACACCGTCCGCCTTCGGTTCGAAAAGGAGAGATTTGGTGCCCTTCCGTGAGGATGACGCCCATCATTCCGCCCAGCAGCGCGCCTACCAGTACATCCGCGACCGCATCGTGGATGGCAGCATTGCGGGCGGAACGAAGCTCAATCCGGCGGCGATTGCCGGTATCCTGGGCATCAGCCGCATGCCGGTGCGCGAGGCCATCGTGCAACTGGATACGGAAGGCCTGGTCACCAACCGCCCCAACCGCGGCGCCATCGTCACGCCGCTGGAGCCGGAGGACGTCGAGGAGCTGTTCGAGATGCGCGCCGCTCTCGAGGGGCTGGCGGCCCGCCGCGCCGCCGAGCGCATCACCGACGCCCAGCTCGAGGAGCTCGAAGCCCTGGCGGAGCGCATGGAGCGCGTGTCCGCCGACGCGCAGCAGTGGCTGCGTCTGCACGACGAGTTCCACGACCTGATCTGCGTGTCCAGCGGACGGCGGCGCCTCGTCGCCGAGATCCGGCGGATCCGCGCCTCCGTCCGGCCGTATCTCCTGCTCTACAACCGCGTCTACGAGCGGGCGGAGATGGAGGGCGCCGAGCACCTGGCGCTCGTCGCCGCCCTGCGGTCGCACAACAGCGTCCTCGCCGAACGCACCTTCAGCCACCATGTGGCGACCGCCTCCATCGGCGTGATCAACTTCCTCCGGCATCGGCAGGAGCAGCAGGCCCTCGCCGGCTGACGCCCTCCCGCCGCCGCCCGCCCCCCATGCGCCGCCGCCGCGGCCGCCGTTGATTCGGCGGCCGCGTTCGTCGTTTCCGCTTCGCGCGCGGGACGGCGGCGCGCCGGCGCACGCCGATTCCTGTTGGCGCCTGCGAGATAATAGGATAATTGTATCCAGGTATGCAGCCATAAGAATCACAGGGAGTTCCGTCAATGTGGTCGCATGTCAAGTTCCGCGGACTGAAGGACGGCACCGCCGGTGCGCTGGCCGCGCTGGGCATCCTCGCCGCGACGCTCGCGGCGGCGCCGGCCCGGGCCGCCGAGCCCGACCGCTTCCTCGGTCTGATCGAGCCGGTCACCGCCAAGAAGCCGCTGCGCTTCGGGGTCACCGTCGTCCATCTCCAGGACGATTACTGGAAGGGGATGGCCTACGGCATCGCCGACGAGGCGAAGCGGTCGGGCGCCGAAGTGGTCCAGATCTCCGTCGCCGGGGCCTACGGCAACGTGTCCCAGCAATTTTCCCAGATCCAGACCATGAAGACCAAGGGCATCGACGTCCTGGTCCTCGGTCCGGCCGCCTACGACGGCTACGATCCCATCCTGTCCTCGCTGAAGAAGGCGGGGATCATGGTCGTCGCCGGCGGCATCCCGGTGAACAGCAAGGCCGTCGACTTCGGCGTCGTGCAGGACGACACCAGCATCGGCCGCGGCCTCGGCGAGTTCGTGTGCGCCCGCAAGGGCGCGGGCGAGGCCAAGGCGCTGTCGATCCCCGGCCCGGCCGGCGCCGAATGGGCGCATCTGCGCGCCGAGGGCTTCAAGGAGGCGGCCGCGGCCTGCCCCGGCCTCTCCGTCGTCGAGGGGCCGGTCGGCGGCGCCATCAGCATCTCCTACGCCCTGTCCCAGGCCTCCGACCTCCTGCAGAAGAATCCGGACGCCAAGTTCTTCTTCACTCCCCAGATCACCCTCGGCATGGGCGCGGCCCAGGCGGTGAAGCAGCGCAAGCTGGACGTCGGCGTCGTGTCCAGCACCGTCGTTCCCAAGATCTTCCCGATGCTCGAGGACGGCACGCTGCTGGGCGAGAGCACCGAGCCGTCGATCCTGATGGGGCGCCTGATGGTCCAGTACGCGATCCGCAAGGCCGACGGGCTGGACATGCCCAACCTCACCGAGGTGAAGAGCTCGCCCTATCCGACCTTGGTGATCCCGCAGCAGGTGCTGACCAAGGAGACCGCGCCGCACTATCCCTACCAGCTCACCGACGTGCCGCCGGCCGACTGGTCGATCGACGCGTTCCAATGACCGGCCAGTGACCGGCCAGTAATCGGCCAGCGACCGGTCGCGCCGACCGGACGGGGCGTGCCGGCCAGCCCGGCACGCCCCTTTCGCGTGCCCTACTCCGTCGCGGCGTAGCGCCGATGGCCGCTGACGGCGGCCCCGGCGTCCGGCGCCAGCCGCAGCACGTCGATCAGGGCGACCAGGGCGATCACGCCGACCAGGCCGAAGGCGACGTGGAAGCGGGCCAGCGCGTCGGCCGGTGCCACGGCGTCGGCGATCCGCAGCGCCACGGCGCCGACGGCGATGCCGAGGCCGAGCGACACCTGCTGGGCCATGGTGAAGAGCGTGTTGGCACCGTTCATGCCGTCCTTCGGGGCGTCGGCGAAGGCGATGGTGTTGACGCAGGTGTACTGCATCGAACGGGCCATCCCGCCGACGAACAGGAGGAGCACGACGACCGCGGTCGGCGTCTGCGGCGTGAACAGGGCGTAGGCGAACATGGTCGCCACGTTGGCCAGGCCGCTGACGATCATCGCCGTCCGGAACCCGAAGCGGCGCAGCACCGCCGTCGTGCCGGGCTTCATCGCCAGATTGCCGGCGAAGATCGCCAGGACCAGCAGCCCCGCCTGGTAGGCGTCGAGGCCGAACGCCAGCTGGAACATCAGCGGCATCAGGAACGGAATGGCGTTGATGGCGATGCGGAACGCCGAACCGCCCCAGATCGTCACCGCGAAGGTGGGAATGCGCAGCGCGTCGAAGGCGATCAGCGGGTGGCGGGCGCGCCGCGCGTGGCGGACGCTGGCGACCCCGGCGATCAGGCTGGCCGCCAGCAGGGCAAGCGGCACCGCCCATCCGCCCGCCGCCTGCTGCCCCAGCAGCTCGACAGCGTAGGTCAGGCCGAGGCAGGCGAAGCCGACCAGCAGGAATCCCCACCAGTCGAAGGGGCGCGGCGCCGGCGGCGCCGTCGTCCGGATCAGATGCAGCGCCAGCGCCAGGCCCAGCAGTCCGAGCGGCACGTTCAGGAAGAAGATCCAGCGCCAGGAGGCGTATATGGTGATGAAGCCGCCGACCGGCGGCCCCAGGATCGGCGCGACCAGACCCGGCCAGGTGATGATGGCGACGGCGCGCACGAGATCCCGCTTGCCGGTGCCGCCGAGCACCACGAGGCGCCCGACCGGCACCATCAGGGCGCCGCCGACGCCCTGCAGGACGCGCGCGGCCGTGAACGTCCACAGGCTGTCGCTGAGGCCGCAGAGCACCGAGGCGACGGTGAACAGGGCGATGGCGGCGGTGAACACGCGGCGCGCGCCGAAGCGCTCGGCCAGCCAGCCGCTGATCGGGATGAGGACGGCCACCGTGAGCAGGTAGGCGGACATCCCGACGTTGAGGTCGACGGGGTCGGCGCCGAAGGACCGGGCCATCTGCGGCAGCGCCGTGGTGATCACGGTGCCGTCCAGCATCTCCATGAAATAGGCGCCGGCCACCAGCAGCGGGACGGCGGACGAGGGTTTGTCGGACACGATCGGCTCCGGGGCTCGATGGACTCAACGGACGCGCGGGCATGAAAAAGGAGGCGGAACATGGTCCCGCCCCCCGTCGTCATGCCCCGCGGGCAGGAGGGTCACGCGGCCGCGTCGTACGCGACGTAGCTCATCCCGGTGATCCACTCGACCACGGACTCGTAGGCGACCATGGCCGCCGGCGCCCCGTTCATGGCGCCCATCAGGGCGACCCAGTTGAGCACCTCGTGGCCGCCGTGGCCGCCCCGCTCCTCGACCTCCTCGTAGGTCAGGGCCCGCATGTAGGCGACGTCGCCCTTGGCGAAGCCGTCCAGCATCTCGCGGTCCCAGTGCTCGTTGACCAGGGGATGCTGGAACCCGAGCGGCCACTGCTTGCGGTTCATCATGTCGATCTCGTAGCCGGCCAGGTCGGAGTAGAGGCCGGGGTCCTCGGCGAGGACGGCCTTGCCCTCGCTCTGGTAGCGCTTCATGCGCTGCAGGAAGGCGTCGTCCTCCGGGGCGCCCTCGGTCCACACCGGCGGCCAGTGCGACAGGCCGCCGGTCGCCAGGAACGCCACCCGCAGGTCGTCGGGCATCTCGTCGACGATCCGCCGCACCGCGGCGCCGAACGCGTAGGCCCGGTCGTAGGGCATGAGCGGCGGCGAGAACACGTTGATGAACAGCGGGATGACCGGTATGTCGAACTCCGGGCGGATGAACTTCAGCGGCACCAGCAGGTTGTTCCCGTACTCGATCTCGCCCATGCGGGCGACGTCGAAGCCGGTGTGGACCAGCTTGCGCAGCATCTCCTCGGCCAGTTCGGGGCAGCCGGGCAGGACCACCTTCTCGTCGAACTTCAGGGCTTCCATCATGTAGTCGGCCGGACCGCTGTGCGATGGCGCCACGCCGATCGACAGGGTCGGCATCAGCGTCCGGAAGTGGTTCTCGAAATGGTCGTCGAGGAAGGCGACGATCACGTCGGGCCGGGCGTCGGCCAGACGCTGGCGCAGGGACTCGTGGATCTGCGCCAGCCGCTGGCGCTGATCGGCCGGTGGCGAATCCGCCCATCCCACCGCGCCCGGCGCATGGGACATGCTGATCGCCGTGACAACTCGTGCCATTGTTCGCTCCGCCTTTTGAATCGATCGGGTATCCGTGGCTTCGGCCGGTCAGCCGAAGAAGGTGCGCATGGCGCCGGCCACCTGCTTGGGATGCTCCATGGCCGGCAGATGGCCGCACCGGGCGAGCAGCAGGACGTCCGCCTGGGGCAGGCGCTGGGACAGCGCCGTCGTCGTGACCTCGGCCGGGAACAGCAGGTCGTTCCGGCCGTGGATCATCATCACCTCGCAGGTGATCCGCGCGAGATCCTCCGACGACACCGTGGCCGCCTCGATGTAGGCCTGCTTGTCGCCGGCGAACATGCTGCGGAAATAGGGCCCGTAGACGCCGTCGTGGAGGATCTTCAGGCGCGACTCGAGAAGGTCGTCGGTGATCCCGGAATGGTCGTGCATCAGCGCCATCAGCGTGCGCCGCAGGTCCTCCTTGGTCTCGGGAAAGGTCCAGCACATGCCGGTGTAGGGCGTCTGGAGGAAGCTCGCGCCCATGGTCGCGGTCGTCATCAGCTTGACGACCCGGCGCGACCGCGCCGCCAGCCGCATGGCGATGGTGCCGGAGATGGAATGGCCGACCACGCCGACCGCATCGCCGGGCACGGCGTCCAGCAGCGCCTCCGCCTGCGCCTGCCACAGGTCCAGGTCGAAATAGGGCGGCTCAGGCTTGCGCCCGGACTGGCCGAAGCCGATCAGGTCGGTGCAGTAGACGTGGAACCGCTCCATCAGCGGCTCGAAGACGAAGCGCCAGGTGCCGAGCGAGGCCGCCCCCGGGCCCGAGCCGTGGAACAGCAGCACGGGAAAGCCCTCGCCGCCCTCCCAGCACTGCGCCTTCACCCCCCTGACGTCCAACGTGAATTCCTTGAGAGACATCGTTCACTCCGAGGCTGGATCGCGCCTGCGGCCGGGCGACCGGCGCCCGGTCGGCCGAGCCGGCGTACCGGCCGCGCGCAGAACAGAATACGTGTATCCAATTTCCTGTTGCGCATCATACACGATGAACCTTACGATGCAAGTCAGGTTTGGGCGGCGCCCGCGAATGGGCCGCCCCGGAGGGTAATCAAGGAGACGAATTCGTGAGCACCCAGATCAGCTACGTCAATCCGGACGGCGCATGCCCCGCCCAGGGGCTGTATTCACACGCAACGCATGTTCCGAGCGGCCCTCTCTTCTTCGTTGCTGGCCAACTGTCCGTTGCCGCGGACGGCAGTGTCGCCGGAAAGAATGACTTTGCCGCCCAGTTTCATCAGGTCTTCGGCAATCTCGGCGATGTTTTGAAGGGCCTTGGCTGTGGATACGACGACGTCGTCAAATTCACCACGTTCCTCGTCCACGCACAGGACATCGAACACTTCATGACGCTGCGGGCGGCGCTCTTTCCCGAAATATTCAAAGGCCCCCTGTTCCCGCCGAACACCCTGCTGATCGTCGACCGCCTGGTGAAGGAGGAATTCCTGATCGAGGTCGAGGCCGTGGTCCGCGCTCCGAGCGAGACGTTGGCGTGAGCCGCGCCGCAGCGGCGCCGGCCACTCCCGCCGCCGCCGCCGCCCGGCCCGAGCCCGGGCGAAGGACCGGGCGCTTTTCTGCCTACGAGTATACAATCGGAGTCAGGGCATGAGCGAAATCCGCATCGTCAATCCCGAGGGAACCGGCAAGCCGCTCGGGCAGTACTCGCAGGTGGCCCGGGTCCGGGCATCGGAGCTCCTGTTCATCTCCGGCCAGCTCTCGACCTCGGCCGACGGCCAGGTGGTGGGCGCCGGCGACTTCGAACGCCAGTGCGAGCAGGTGTTCGCCAACATCGGGGCGGTCCTGAAGGGCTGCGGCGCCGGCTGGGGCAACATCGTCCAGCTCACCTACTACCTCGTGCACTCCCAGGACATCCCGAAGCTCATGGAATACCGGCGGCGGGCGTTCCCGGGGATGTTCCCGGACGGCGCCTACCCGCCGGCGACGCTGCTGATCGTCGACCGGCTGGTGCAGGAGCCGTTCCTGTTCGAGGTGACGGCGACCGCCGCCCTGTGACGGTGCGCCGCGACGATCACGTGCGACACCCCGGCCGCGGCGCGCAACCAGGAGGACCCTCGATGCCCCACCCGCCTCCCCCGACCGCCGCCACGCCCCCCGTGGCGGCGGTGCGGAATGTCAGCAAGAGCTTCGGCCCGACGCGGGCCCTCAACGGCGTCTCCATCGATTTCCACGCCTGCCGGGTGCACTGCATCCTGGGCGAGAACGGCGCCGGCAAATCGACCGTCGGCAAGATCCTCGGCGGGCTCTACGGGCCCGACGAGGGCGAGGTGCTGATCGACGGCTCCCCGGTCGCCCTGCGCGGCACCGCGCAGGCCCGGCGCCACGGTGTCGCCATGGTGTTCCAGGAGCTGTCCCTCATTCCCCACCTGACGGTGCGCGAGAACATCTGCCTCGGCATGGAACGGCGCCGCCACCCGCTGGCCCGGCTGCGCCGGCGCGACGAGGAGGCGCTCTGCCGCACCCTGCTCGACCGCTTCGGCCTCGCCTTCGCCCTCGACGCCCCGGTGCGCACCCTGTCGGTCGCCAACCAGCAGCTGCTCGAGGTGGTCAAGGGCCTGGCGCAGCAGCCGCGCCTGCTGATCCTCGACGAGCCGACGGCCATGCTGGGCGTCGCCGAGAAGGAGAAGCTGCTCGCCATCATCCGCCGCGTGAAGGCGGACGGCGCCGCCGTCATCTTCGTCACCCACCACGTGGACGAGGTCGTCGAGGTGGCCGACCAGGTGAGCCTGATGAAGGACGGGCGCCTCGTCGATTCCTTCGCCCTGACGCCGGAGATCGACGCCGAGTTCGTGATCGCCAAGCTGACGGGGGAGCATCGCGCCGCCGTCGCCACCGCCCGGGTCGCCCGCCCCGGTGCGGAGATCATCCGCTTCGAGGGGCTGCCCGCCCGCCGGGGCCGCCTCGCCTCGATCAGCGTGCGTCAGGGCGAGATCGTCGGTCTCTACGGCGTGGTCGGCTGCGGCCGCGAACGGATGGCCCGGGCGGTGGTCGGGCTGGGCGAGATGGGCGAGGCGGGGATCTCCCGGCGGGGTGCCGCGCACCGGCCCCGCAATCCGGCGGCCGCGGCGCGCCTGGGGATCGCCTATCTGCCTTCCGGACGGGCGGCCAACGGCATCCTGCCCAACCGCAGCATCCGCGAGAACCTGATGCTGACCCAGCTGGGCCGCCATCACAAGGCGGGCGTGCTGAGCGACGCCGCCGAACGCCGGCGGACGGAAGGGCAGCTGGCCCGCATGCGCACCCGCTACCGCACCGCCGACGACCCCATCACCAGCCTGAGCGGCGGCAACCAGCAGAAGGTCATCCTCGGCCGCTGCCTCGAACGCGGCGCCGAGCTGGTGGTGCTGGAGGACCCCACCGCCGGCGTCGACATCGCCGCCAAACGCGACATCCACGACCTCATCCGCGAACGCGCCGCCGAGGGGCTGGGCGTGCTGCTGGTGTCCAGCGATCTCGCGGAGACCATCGCCCTGTGCGACGCCGTCTACACCATCATCGACGGCCACATCGTGAACGTCTACAGCCCGCCCACGCTCGACGACGAGCCCGCGATCGTGGCGGACGTCCTTGGCAGGAAGCCGGCGGCGGACGACGACCCGCCGTCCGCCGCCTCGGCCTAACCCTCATGCAGGATGATCCCATGATGCGCTCCAGAGCGTTGCCGCTGGTCCAGGCCCGCGAGAGCCGCCGGCGGTTCGAGATGGCCGACGCCATCCTTCCCGCCTTCATCCTTGCCCTGGTTCTCGGCGTCAGCGCCGTCGAGCCGAAGTTCATCTCGGGCAGCAACATCGCCAACCTGGCCAGCCAGCTCGCCCCCCTCATGATCCTCGCCGTCGGGCAGGCCTACACCATCATCAACGGCGGTCTCGACCTGTCGATGTCGTCGATCATGTCGCTGGCCGGCGTCGCCGGCGTGCTGGCCATGCCGGTCATCGGCGTCGAGGGCGGCGTCGCGCTGATGGCGGTGATCGGGCTGGGCACCGGCCTGATCAGCGGCGCCATCATCGCCTATCTCCGGACGTCGCCCCTGATCGTCACCCTCGGCATGGCGTCGGTCGCCCAGGCGCTGGCGCTGATCCTCGCGAACGGCGTGCCGATCTACGACATTCCGCCCGAGCTGACGGAGCGGATCGGCTTCGCCAGCATCGCCGGGGTGCCGGTGAATGCGGTGATCGCCGCGGCGGTCCTGCTGCTGGGCGCCGTCATCCTGCGCCGGACCGTGCTGGGGCGCTACATCTACGCGATCGGCTCCAACCGGTCGGCGGCCCTGAAGTCGGGCGTCGACGTAGCGTTCTACACCATGCTGGTCTACGGCTTCAGCGGCCTCGTCGCCGGCGTCGCCGGCCTCGTGCTCACCGCGTGGATCGGCGCCGCCCAGCCGACCGCCGAACCGGGCCTGACGCTGCAGGCCATCGCCGCCGTCGTGCTGGGCGGCGTCGCCCTGACCGGCGGCAGCGGCGGCATGCTGCACGTCTTCTACGGCGTGCTGATCCTCGGCATGCTGTCCAACGCCATGAACATGCTGGGCATCTCCGCCTATTACCAGATCCTGGCGGTGGGCGTCGTCATCATCGTCGCGGTGGTGCTGGACCGGCTGCGCCGCGGCGAGCAGTAGGACACGGCGGTGCGGCCGGCTCTCGCCGCCGCACCGTCCCGGCCCGCGTCACGGCCGCGGCAGCGCGTAGGCGATCACCGAATCCCCCATCTTCGTCCCCAGCGAGCCGTGGCCGCCGGCGACCACCAGCAGGTACTGGCGGCCGTCGGCGCCTTCGTAGGTCATGGGCGTCGCCTGGCCGCCGGCGGGCAGCCGGTCCTCCCACAGCTGCTCGCCGGTGGTCACGTCGAAGGCGCGCACGAAATAGTCGAGCGTGCCCGACATGAAGGCGACGCCGCCGGCGGTGACGATGGGGCCGCCGAGGTCCGGCACGCCCATCCGGAAGGGCACCGGCAGCGGGGCGAGGTCGCGCACCGTGCCGTTCTTGTGCATCCACAGGATGTCGCCCGTCGTCAGGTCCGCCGCGGCGACGTAGCCCCAGGGCGGCTCCTGGCAGGGGATGCCGAGGGGCGACAGCAGCGGCGCCAGCTTGGCGGCGAAGGGCGCGCCGAAGTTCTCGTTGAGGGCCGGCAGGCTGCCTTCCGGCCGGTTCTCCCCCTGCACGTACAGGGTCTCGTCATCGGCGCGCGGCACCAGCTCCGAGGTGAAGGCGAGGTATGCCGGGGTGGTGAAGGCGATCAGGCGCCGCGGGTCGACGGCGATGCCGCCCCAGTTGAAGACACCGAAATTGCCGGGATAGACGATCGACCCCCGGGTCGAGGGCGGGGTGTAGCGGCCCTCGTAGCGCAGCTGGTGGAACTGGATGCGGCAGGCGAGCTGGTCGAACAGGGTGGCCCCCCACATGTCGGCCCCACTCAGCGGCGGCGGGTCGAAGGACAAGGCCGACACCGGCTGGGTGGGGGCGGTGTGGTCGCCCTCGGCGGCACCCTGCGGCACCGGCACCTCGGTCACCGGCAGGACCGGACGGCCGGTGCGGCGGTCGAGCACGTAGAGCTCGCCCTGCTTGGTCGGCTGCACCAGGGCCGGCACGATCTCGCCGCCGATCGGCAGGTCGATCAGGGTCGGCTGCGAGGGCACGTCGTAGTCCCAGAGGTCGTGGTGGACCGTCTGGAAGATCCAGCGCTCCTCGCCGGTCGCCACGCCGAGCGCCACCACCGAGGAGGAGGTCCGCTCCACCGCCGGGCTGCGGTTGCCGCCCCACTGGTCCGGCGGCTGGTTGCCCAGCGGCACGTAGACCATGCCGAGCGCCGCATCGACGCTGAAGATCGACCAGCTGTTGGGCGAGTTGGCGGTGTAGGTGGCGTCCGGGGCGACCGGCGCGGTCTGCTGCGGCCTGGCGGAATCCCAGTTCCAGACGAGGTCGCCGGTGGCGATGTCGAAGGCGCGGATGACCCCCGACTGCTCGTCGACCGAGACGTTGTCGAGCACCGTGCCGCCGACGATGACGAGGTTGCCGACCACCGCCACCGGCGAGGTGGAATAGTAGGCGCCCGGGCGGACGTTGGGCATGTTGGCCCACAGGTTGATCTGCCCGTCGCCGCCGCCGAAGTTGGAGCACACCGCTCCGCTGTCGGGATCGAGCGCGATCAGCCGGCCGTCGGCCGTCGGCATGAAGAGCTTGGCGCCGCAGTCCGCCATCCGCCCGGCGTTCCGTGCGGCGACCGGCAGGTCGGGCACGGCGGCGCGGGCCGCCTCCACCCGGGCCTCGGCCGCCGGGCCGGGCACCGGCGAGGCGGTCACGGTCGCGGCGGAGGCCGGCTGATAGGACAGGCCGCGGCAGGTCAGGTGCTGCAGCGCCAGCCGGTCGCGGATCTCCGGATCGTAGCGCCAGATCTCCTCGCCGGTGGTGGCGTTCAGGGCGATGACCTTCTGGTGCGGCGTGCAGAGGAAGAGGCGCTCGCCGATCTTCAGGGGCGTCACCTCGAAGGTGGTCTCGACGGGGTCCCCGGGCTGGCGGCCCACCTCGCCGGTGTCGTAGCGCCAGGCCACCTGGAGCCCGGAAACGGTCTCCGGCGTGATCTGCGCCAGCGGCGAATAGCGCTGGCCGTAGGCGGTCCGCCCGTAGGCGTGCCATTCCCCGGGCGGGACGCCGAGGGCGTCGCCGGCGACCTCGGCGCGGGGCGCCGGGGCGGTGCCGACGACGTCGTGAGGGTCGACGAACCACGACACCGCGGCGACCACCAGGGCGACCGCCAGCGCCCCCGTCAGCGCCAGGCCGGAGCGGCGGAACGGGGTGACCGGCCGCGGCAGCTCGCCCGGCCGGCGCAACGGGTCGTCGCGGCCGAGGCCGCGGGTGACCCAGGGCAGCAGCAGCAGGACGCCGAGCACGAAGACGACGTCGCCGCGCGCGGCCAGCGGCCACCAGTCGAGCCCGGCCTCCCACACCGCCCACGCGAGGGTGCCCAGCACCACGAGCGCGTACACCCACAGCGCGGCCGCCTTGCCGCGCACGAGCAGGGCGGCGGTCGCCAGGAAACCGAGGCCGGCCACGAGATAATACCAGGAGCCGCCGAGCGCGATCAGCCACACCCCGGCGCCGCCGACCCCCAAGCCGATCAGGGCAAGCAGGATCGCCATGGCCAGCAGGAAGGGCCGGTGTCGCGTGTCGGTCATGATGAGGTTCCCGAATCCGAAGGCAGGCAGGAGGCACACGCTTCGCGCAGCTACACGCTTCGCAACGCAGCGTTGGCTCGGCGGTTCCGGTTTCTATGCCGTAAGCGGTAGGGCCCGGGCGACGACACGAACCCTTGACCTGAGTCATGGGGGCGGCCCCCGGCCCACCCCATAGTCCGGCCAACCAACCCGCGCCGCCAGACGGGGCGCCTCCCTTCAGCGGAGCCGAAAGCCATGCCCATCTCCACCCTCGCCGATCTCGACGCCCTCGTCTCCAAGGTCCGGAACGCGCAGAGGCAGTACGCGGAGTTCTCCCAGGACCGTGTTGATCTGATTTTCCGGTGTGCGGCCCTGGCGGCGGCGAACGCGCGGATACCGCTGGCGAAGCTTGCGGTTGAGGAGACGCGGATGGGGGTTATGGAGGACAAGGTGGTGAAGAACCACTTTGCCTCGGAGTACATCTACAACAAGTACAAGGACGAG